>JAHEFH010000014.1 GCA_024640245.1 Paracoccaceae bacterium
CAGGTTCATGTCGGCGCCTGCCGAGGCCAGCGCGCGCAGGGCGTTTTCGTGCGAGGCGAAACCCGCGACATGCGCCGGCGTCCGCCCTGCCACATCGCGGGCGTCGAGGTCTGCGCCCTCTACCGCCAATCGCGTGATCGCGTCCGCATCGCCCAGATGGGCGGCGCGGTGCAGGCCGGTATAATCTGCTGCCTCGGACGGGGATGGCGCGGTTTGGGCCGATGCCGGAGCATTTGTCCCCGACAGGGACAGCACTGCGGCGACTGCCAGTACGCCCGCGAAAAGGTTGAATGCGAATTTCATGGCACGCTCCGGGTTTTCAAGTTCCTGTGTGCAAGGCCGCGCCCCGCCCGCCGCGCAGGGCCTTCCCGAACGCCTCGAACAGCGGCTTCGACACGGGATCCGTGGCAGCGCGCCATTCGGGGTGCCACTGTACGGCCAGCGCGAAATTTCCGGCGTCCCTGATGCGGATCGCCTCGGGGGTGCCGTCGGGAGCATGGCCCTCGACAACAACGCGCGCGCCGGCATCCTTAATGCCCTGCCCGTGAAGCGAGTTGGTCATTACGCGGTTGGAGCCGAATATTTTTGTGAAGATACTGTCGTCATCGAGGATGATCTCGTGCCGGTGCGCGAATTTTTCCTCCAGCGTTCCGTCGGGCGGCATCCGGTGGTTCATGCGGCCCGGCAAATCGCGTATCTCGGGGTAGAGCGAGCCGCCGAAGGCGACGTTGAATTCCTGAAAACCCCGGCAGATACCGAGGATCGGAAGCTCGTGTTCCACGGCCGCGCGGATCAGCGGCAGGGTCAGACCGTCTCGGTTGCGGTCGAAATCGCCGTGCGCCGGTGTGGCTTCCTCGCCGTATTCCTCGGGATGCACGTTCTGGCGCCCGCCGGTAAAGACGAAACCGTCAAAATGCGCGACCAGTTCTTCGACGGAGATGAAATTCGGGTTCGCGGGTATCACCACCGGCATGGCCTGCGCGACATGCGAAACGGCCTCCACGTTGTGAATACCGCCAATCTGGACAGGGTATTGGTCGTTGAGCAAAAAGGCGTTGCCGATGATCCCGACGACAGGTCTTTTCATGTTTTTACCCGTATTGGGGCCGAATTACGCGACTCGGCCCATTGAAACCACTCACCCGCAAAATGGGTTCTCGGGCGGGAAAGTCAACCGTGCAATGGAAAGACGGCGCAGGATTCCCCCCGCGCCGTCTCGTTCCAAGCGATGGTTCCGGCCGGTTCAGGCGTCTGCTTCGAATCCGGCCGCAGTAACGCCGGTCGCGCCGGCAATCGCATCGTTTTCAGAAGTGTCGCCCGTTACGCCAACGGCGCCAAGAATGTTGCCTCGCTTGTCGCGAACCAGGATGCCGCCCGCCAGAGGAACGAAACGACCCCCAAAGGCTCCGCCGAAGGCAGTCGCGAAATGCGGTTGCTGTTCCGATCGCGCCATCAGCGCCGAGCTGGGCTGTTCGGTCATCAACGCCGCATAGGCCTTGCCATCAGCGATCTGGTAGCGGCCGGCCGATGCGCCGTCCTGACGTTCGAAGGCCTTGGTGTGACCGCCGGCGTCCACGACGATAACGGACAGCGGCTTCAGATCCATTTCCTTGCCCTTGGCAAAGGTCGCCGCGATGATGCGTTTTGCTTTCGCTAGAGAAATTCCGCTCATTTTTTCATCTTCCTTTTCAATTCCAGCCGACGGGCATGCAGCACCGGCTCCGTGTAGCCGGAGGGCAGGACCGTACCCTTGAATACCAGATCGCAGGCAGCCTGGAACGCGATACCGTCAAATCCGGGAGCCATGGGACGATACTCCGGATCGCCGGCATTCTGGCCGTCCACGACCACTGCCATGCGCTTCATTATTTTCATAACCTGCTGTTCGTTGACGACACCGTGATGCAGCCAGTTCGCGATGTGCTGCGAACTGATCCGGCAGGTGGCGCGGTCTTCCATCAGGGCGACGTCGTTGATGTCGGGCACCTTGGAGCAGCCGACGCCCTGATCGATCCAGCGCACGACATAGCCGAGGATGCCCTGCGCGTTGTTCTCGACTTCGCGCTCGATTTCCTCGGGCGACCAGTTCACGCCCTTGGCCAGCGGGATTTGCAGGATCGTATCGACCGAGGCACGCGCCCCGCCGGCAGCAATTTCCGACTGGCGCGCGGTAACGTCGACCTTGAAATAATGCGTGGCGTGCAGCGTGGCCGCGGTCGGGCTGGGTACCCATGCGGTGTTCGCGCCGGCCATCGGGTGGGCGATTTTCTGCACCAGCATGTCGTGCATCAGGTCGGGAGCGGCCCACATGCCCTTGCCGATCTGGGCGTGACCGCGCAAACCGCAGGCCAGACCGACATCGACGTTGTGATCCTCGTAGGCCGCAATCCACGGCTGTTCCTTGATCTCGTGCTTGCGCAGGAAGACGCCCGCCTCCATCGAGGTGTGGATCTCGTCTCCGGTACGGTCGAGGAAGCCGGTGTTGATAAAGGCGACGCGGTGTTTCGCGGCGCGGATACATTCCTTGAGGTTCACCGAGGTACGGCGCTCCTCGTCCATGATGCCGAGCTTGACGGTGTATTGCGGCAGGCCCAGAACCTCTTCGACATGGTTAAAGACGTCATTGGCAAAGGCCACTTCCGCCGGACCGTGCATTTTCGGCTTCACGACGTAAACCGAACCCGCGACCGAGTTGCCGCCTTCGCGTTTCAGGTCATGCATGGCGATCAGCGTGGTGCAGATCGCATCCATCAGGCCTTCGAAGACTTCCTTGCCCTCGTTGTCGAGGATCGCGGGGTTGGTCATCAGGAGGCCGACGTTGCGCACCAGCATCAGGGACAGGGATTTGAGCCGCAACTCGGAGCCGTCCGGCGCGGTGTAGACGCGGTCTGGGTTCAGGGAACGGGTCATCTTCTTCCCGCCCTTGACGAAACTTTCTGTCAGGTCACCCTGCATCAGGCCAAGCCAGTTCCGGTAAGCCAGAACCTTGTCCTCGGCATCAACTGCGGCGACGCTGTCCTCGCAATCCATGATAGTGGACATGGCGCTTTCGAGGATGATGTCTGCAACGCCGGCATTGTCCACCTCACCGATGACATTGTCCCGGTTGATCACCAGTTCGGCATGCAGGCCGTGATTTTTCAGAACGATCGCGGTCGGCGAAGCGGCGTCGCCCTTGTAACCGACAAAGGCGGAGGGATCCGCCAGACCGGTGTCATCGGTCAGCAACGCGCCTTTCTCGACGCGATAGCCGGAGATGTCGGAATGGCTGCCTGAAGCCAGAGGGAAAACATCGTCGAGAAAATTCTTGGCCCAGGCAATGACCTGCTTGCCGCGTTCGATATCGAAAGCACCGCCCGAAGGCGAAGTGCCCATCGCATCGGTGCCGTAAAGCGCATCATAGAGCGATCCCCAGCGGGCGTTCGCGGCATTCAGCGCATAGCGGGCGTTCATGATCGGCACGACCAGTTGCGACCCCGCCACTTCCGCGATCTCGGGGTCGACGTTGGTCGTCTCGACGTGGAAGGGAGTGTGTTCGGGGACGAGGTATCCGATACCCGTCAGGAAAGCCTTGTACTTGTCAAAGTCGAAATCCTTGCCACGGTTGGCGATGTGCCACGCATCGATCTGGGATTGCATATAGGCCGTCGTCGCCAGCAGATCGCGGTTGATCGGGCCCATATCATGCACCAGGTCCGAGAAGCCCTTCCAGAAGCGGTCGGCGTCCACTCCGGTGCCCGGCATTGCCTGAGTTTCAAGGAAATCTGCGAGCTGACTGTCAACCTGCAGGCCAAAACGATCTACGCGACTCATGATGCACTCCCTATAGTATACATTTGCATGCCAAAGTTTCATATTGGAAACGGGGCTTCATTTCAATACCTGTCATTGGTTTTATTTTGTGACCAATTCCCGTATTTGAAAAAAGATAATACCAGCGCCGCAGGTTTCAATTGTTCACCGAAACCTATATCCGCTTGCACCCCGCGGCGATTTTTGACCACATGTCCGCGAAACCAAGGAACAGAGCATGCGACCCAAAACATCCGCACCGAGCACCAAACTCGCAGACTATACGGCACCCGCCTTCTGGGTGGAAACCGTCAACCTCGATTTCGCGCTGCGCCCGACCGCGACGCGGGTCAAGTCGCGCATCAGTTTCGCCGCCAACAGCGCGCGCGCATCCGAAGGCCCGCATGACCTGCGGCTGGACGGTCGCAACCTGAAACTAGTCGAGGCCCGGATCAACGGGCGGGCCTTGGCGAAAGACGAGGTATTGCTGGACACAGAGGGCCTGAGCGTGCCGCACGATCTGGTGCCGCAGGACGGTTTCGTCTGGGAAGCGGAGGTCGAGATCAATCCACAGGCCAACACCGCGCTTGAGGGCTTGTATATGTCGAACGGCATGTATTGCACCCAGTGCGAGGCGCAGGGGTTCCGCAAGATCACCTATTACCCCGACCGGCCAGACGTGATGGCTATTTTCAGCGTGACCATCGCGGGTGACGCGCCGGTACTGCTGTCGAACGGCAACGAATTGGCGCGCGGCGAGTGGCACGACCCGTGGCCGAAACCGGCCTATCTGTTCGCGCTGGTGGCCGGCGATCTGGTCTCTTACGACGACAGGTTCACCACGATCTCCGGCCGCGAGGTCGACCTGAGGATATTCGTACGCCCCGGCGACGAGGGCAAATGCGCCTATGCGATGGACGCGCTGAAACGCTCCATGCGCTGGGACGAAGAGGCCTACGGGCGTGAATACGACCTCGACCTGTTCATGATTGTTGCGGTGGACGACTTCAACATGGGCGCGATGGAGAACAAGGGGCTGAACGTGTTCAACTCCAAATACGTGCTCGCCAGCCCGGAAACCGCCACCGATCAGGACTACAAACTGATCGAGGGCATCATCGCGCACGAATATTTCCACAACTGGACCGGCAACCGTATCACCTGCCGCGACTGGTTCCAATTGTGCCTGAAGGAAGGTCTGACCGTGTTCCGCGACCAGCAGTTTTCCGGCGATCAGCGGTCCCATGCCGTGAAGCGCATCGAAGACGTTCTGCAACTGCGCTCGCGGCAGTTCCGCGAGGATTCGGGACCGCTGGCGCATCCGGTGCGGCCCACGGAATACATAGAAATCAACAACTTCTATACTGCCACCGTCTATGAAAAAGGCGCGGAAGTCATCGGCATGCTGAAGCTGCTGGTCGGCGACGAAGCCTATCGCCGCGCGCTGGACCTTTATTTCGACCGCCACGACGGACAGGCCTGCACCATCGAGGACTGGATCAAGGTGTTCGAGGATGCGACGGGGCGCGACCTGACGCAATTCGCCCTGTGGTATGCGCAATCCGGCACGCCGCACCTGAAAGTCACCGATGCGTTCGAGGACGGCATCTATTCCGTAACTTTCGAACAGACCAACCCGCCTACTCCGGGGCAGTCATCGAAGAAACCGCAGGTCATTCCGGTCCGGCTTGGCTTTCTGGATCACACCGGCGCGGAGCCGCTGGACGAGATGCTGGTCGAACTGACCGGAACGAAAACCACAATCCGCGTCGAAGGCTTCAAGGAAAAACCTGTGCCGTCGATCCTGCGCGGATTCTCGGCTCCGGTCATTCTGGACCGCGAAACCACCAGCGCCGAGCGCGCCTTTCTGCTGGCCCATGACAGCGACCCGTTCAACAAATGGGAAGCGGGCCGCGCCTTTGCCACCGATCTGCTGGCCGGCATGGCGACCGGCGGCAATGCGATCGACGGCGGCTTTACGGACGCGATGCGGACCATGGCGCTGGACGGACGGCTCGATCCGGCCTTCCGGTCGCTGGCGCTGACCCTGCCCAGCGAGGACGCGCTGGCACAGGCGATCCGCGACCGGGGCCAGACGCCCGATCCGGCGCGCATCCATCAGGCGCGAAGCGACCTGAACCGCGCCCTTGCCGATAGCATGTCTGACGACCTGCAAGGCCTATATTCGGCGATGCGGGTCGAAGGGCCCTATACGCCGGACGCCAAGGCCGCCGGGAAACGCAGCCTGCGGTCCGCTGCCCTGTCGCTGATTACCACACGCGAAGTGAATGCCGCCACCGCGGGCGCCCAGTTCGCGAAAGCCAACAATATGACCGAGCAGCTCTCGGCGCTCGCCACCCTGATCCGTGCGGGCAAGGGCGACGAAGCGGTTGCGGCCTTCTATGACCAGTGGAAAACCGACAAGCTGGTGATCGACAAATGGTTCGCCATCCAGGCTGCGTCGCTGCCGCCGGAAATCGCCATGGAAAAGGTCAAGGCCCTGTCGGAGCATCCCGACTTCGATTGGAAAAACCCGAACCGCTATCGTTCGCTGATCGGCGCCTTCGCGACCAACCACGCGGCGTTCCACCGCGCGGACGGAGAGGGCTACAGGTTCGTGGCCGACTGGCTGATCAGGCTGGATCCGGTGAACCCGCAGACAACCGCAAGGCTCTGCGGGGTTTTCGAGACGTGGAAACGCTATGACGACACCCGCCAGAAACTGATCCGGGCGCAGTTGAAGCGTATCGCCGATACGCCGGACCTGTCGAAAGACGCGGCCGAGATCGTCGGGAAGATCCTGTCTGCCTGACGACCGCGCCGGATTCGCGCAACTGGCCCCTTGCCCCTGTGGGCGAAGGGGCCTAAAACCTGCGCGGTATGTAATTCCCGAGGATGCAACGTCATGACCGAACTGGCCTATGCCGAACCGAAACCCAAAGTGATCGCGGGCGCCACCGGCGACTGGGAGCTTGTCATCGGAATGGAAGTGCACGCGCAGGTCGCGTCGAAGTCGAAACTGTTTTCCGGCGCCTCGACCGAATTCGGCGCGGAACCCAATTCGAACGTGTCCTTCGTCGACGCCGCCATGCCCGGCATGCTGCCGGTGATCAACGAGTTCTGCATCGAGCAGGCCGTGCGCACCGGTCTGGGCCTTAAAGCGGAGATCAACCTGTACTCGGCTTTTGACCGCAAGAACTATTTCTATCCCGACCTGCCGCAGGGCTATCAGATCAGCCAGCTCTATCATCCGATCGTCGGCGAAGGCGAGGTTCTGGTCGATATGGAACCCGGCATCGCCCGCAAGGTGCGGGTCGAGCGCATTCACATGGAACAGGACGCCGGCAAGTCAGTGCATGACATGGACCCGAACATGTCCTTCGTGGACCTGAACCGTACCGGCGTCGCGCTGATGGAAATCGTGTCGCGCCCCGATATCCGCGGACCGGAAGAGGCCGCCGCCTATGTCACCAAGATACGCCAGATACTGCGCTATCTCGGAACCTGCGACGGCAACATGCAAAACGGCAACCTTCGCGCCGACGTCAACGTCTCGGTCTGCCGGCCCGGCGACTATGAGAAATACCAGGCGACGCAGGATTTCGGCCATCTCGGCACGCGTTGCGAGATCAAGAACATGAACTCCATGCGCTTCATCCAGCAGGCCATCGAATACGAGGCGCGGCGTCAGATCGCCATCCTCGAGGATGGCGGTGCGGTGCATCAGGAAACCCGCCTCTACGATCCCGACAAGGGCGAGACGCGGTCCATGCGGTCCAAGGAAGAGGCGCATGACTATCGCTACTTCCCCTGCCCCGACCTCCTGCCCCTGGAGATTGAACAGGACTGGGTCGATGGCATCAAGGCGACCCTGCCGGAACTGCCGGACGACAAAAAAGCGCGATTCGTGCAGGACTACGGCATGACCGAATATGACGCGGGCGTTCTGACGGCCGATGTCACCGATGCGGCGTTTTTCGAGGCGGTAGCCAAGGGCCGGGACGGCAAGCAAGCTGCCAACTGGGTCATCAACGAGCTGTTCGGGCGGCTGAAGAAGGACGCCCTGTCTATCGCCGACAGTCCGGTTTCGGCCGACCAGCTGGGCGGCATCCTCGACCTGATGGCCAAGGGCGACATTTCCGGCAAGATCGCCAAGGACCTGTTCGACATCGTCTGGACCGAAGGCGGCGATCCGGCGGAAATCGTCGAGACGCGCGGCATGAAACAGGTTACCGACACCGGCGCGATCGAGGCTGCGGTGGACAAGGTCATCGCCGAGAACCCCGATCAGGTCGCCAAAGCGCAGGCCAACCCGAAACTGGCGGGCTGGTTCGTGGGCCAGGTCATGAAGGCGACCGGCGGCAAGGCCAATCCCAAGGCGGTAAACGAACTGGTGGCGAAGAAGCTGGCGGAGTAGGCCGGGTTTCGCTTGAAGTCCCGGCGCGACGCACCATATCGCCGACAGGCAGCGGAGCGCGTGTTTTTACTTTCGGTACGCGGATTTTGGCGCTAGAAACGCTCAAACTTCGAGTAGGACGAGCATGTACGAATACAAAGTGATCCCCGCGCCACGCAAGGCGCAGCGCAGCAAAGGCGCCAAGAGCACACCGCAAAGGTTTGCCGTCAGCCTTCAGGCCGCCCTGAACGAAATGGGTGCCGAGGGCTGGAGCTATGTACGGGCAGAAACGCTGCCCGTCGACGAGCGCCACGGCCTGTTGCGCAAGGTGGTCGAGGAATTCCACACCGTGCTGGTTTTCCGCCGGCCGTTGACACAGCACGCCGTATCGGAGGCGGAACCGGAGCATAACCGTCCGAAGTTCTTTGCCGAGAAAACGCCCGCGGAGGTCAAGACGCCGTCGCTGGGCGCCGCGACCGACACCGAAGCGAAAGCCACGCCGGAAATCCGGGCCGAAAAGGAACCGGCAGAGAAAAAACCGGCGAAAAAACCGGCGGCCAAGGCACGGAAAAAGACTTCGGAATAGCCCGGGCCGGCAGTCTTACTTCGTTCCGGAAACAGTCAGCGCCAGCGCATGCATTCCGTCGTCGAACTCTTCCTTGAGCGCGGCATAGACCAGCCGCTGCGCCGCGACACGGCTCAGACCGTTGAAAGCTTCGGCACGGATGGTTACATTAAAATGCGTGTTGCCGCCTTCGCGATAGCCTGAATGGCCACGATGCGACTCGCTGTCGTCCTCGACATGCAGTTCGACCGGAGCGAAGGCCTCGGTCAGTTTTCGGTGGATTTTGTGTTGCATGCCGGCATAGCCCCTGAATTGAAAAAGGCCCTTGGCCTCGACGGATATTAGGGTAAACTCTCCGATCCGAGTCGGAAAGTAAATTGGGAAACATATATGTCAGAACGGTCACCTTTCAATTTCGATATCTCGGTCTCTGCCGACAAGAAACGTCGCGCAAAGGGACGCCGCGGCATGTCGGGTGCGTCAGAGACGTCGAAAAAGATTTGCGAACACCCGGAATGCAACGAGGCGGGCAAATACCGCGCGCCGAAACACCCCGACAATCTGGAGGAGTTCCGCTGGTTCTGCCTGGATCACGTACGCCAGTTCAACCAGAAATGGAACTTCTTCGACAACCATTCAGAAGAGGAACTGGAACGCCAGTTCGCAGCGGACAAGGTCTGGGACCGCCCGACAAAACCGTTCGGAAAGTCCAACGGCTCCAAAGCCTCGGCAGAAGCCCGCGCCTGGGCGCGTCTGGGCATCGACGACCCGCATGAGCTGCTGGGCGAGAACGCGACACAAAACCCCGGCCGCGGTGACGGGTTGGGCCTGGGTCGCAAGCTGCCCGCCGGCGAGCGCAAGTCGCTGGATATTCTTGAAGCCCGCGAGGACTGGACCAAACTCGAACTGCGCAAGCAGTACAAAAAGCTGATCAAGGAACTGCACCCTGACCTGAACGGCGGCGACCGCACTCAGGAAGAACGCCTGCAACAGGTCGTCTGGGCGTGGGACCAGATCAAGGAAAGTCGCAATTTCAAGGAATAGACTTTTGTGAACACCGAATAAATATCCCCGGCCCCGGCCCCGGATATCTGCGCCTGCGGCCTTGTCGGTCTTGCGCAGCAACTCATTTTGCGCCACTAAGCATGGAAAATCGGGCGCAAGCGAAAACGCAAGGAATATGACTCATGGCGGATGGAAATCTGGAAATCACGGCGAAGCCGACACGCAAAATTTCGGTACGCGAGACCTTCGGGATCGACAGCGATATGGAGATCATGGGCTTTGAGCACTCCTCGGACCGTGTGCCCGATATCGATAGCACCTACAGGTTCGATCACGACACGACGCTCGCGATCCTCGCCGGTTTCGCCTTCAACCGCCGCGTCATGATCCAGGGCTATCACGGCACCGGCAAATCGACCCATATCGAACAGATTGCGGCGCGGCTGAACTGGCCCTGCGTGCGCGTCAACCTTGACAGCCACATCAGCCGGATCGACCTGATCGGCAAGGACGCGATCAAGCTGAAGGACGGCAAGCAGGTCACCGAGTTCCAGGAAGGCATCCTGCCCTGGGCGCTGCGCAACCCGACCGCCATCGTGTTCGACGAATACGACGCAGGCCGCGCCGACGTCATGTTCGTCATCCAGCGCGTACTGGAAGTCGACGGCAAGCTGACGCTGCTGGACCAGAACGAGGTCATCACACCGCACCCGTATTTCCGCTTGTTCGCCACCGCCAACACGGTCGGCCTCGGCGATACCACGGGCCTGTACCACGGCACGCAGCAGATCAACCAGGGCCAGATGGACCGCTGGTCGCTGGTCACCACGCTGAACTATCTGGAGCATGACGCGGAAACCGACATCGTCGCCGCCAAGAACCCCGGCACGCCGCGCGAGGTGATATCCCGCATGGTCACGGTCGCCGACCTGACGCGCAGCGCCTTCATGAACGGCGACCTTTCCACCGTCATGTCGCCGCGGACCGTCATCACATGGGCGCAGAACGCCAAGATCTTCGGCAACGTCGGTTTTGCCTTCCGCCTGACGTTCCTGAACAAATGCGACGAGCTGGAGCGCGAAACCGTGGCCGAGTTCTATCAGCGCTGTTTTGACGAGGAACTGCCCGAAAGCGCGGCCAGCGTAAGTCTGGGATAATGTCCAAGCCCACCGAAAATCCGGCAGATCCGTTCAAGAAGGCGCTGGCCGAGGCCACCAAGGCCATGGCCAACGATCCGGACCTGAACGTGTCGTTCAGCGTCGATCCTCCCGGATTGACCAAGGAACAGGCACGCCTGCCGCAGGTGACGCGACGGATGACCCGCGACGAGGTGATGCTGGCGCGCGGCACGGCGGATGCCTATGCCCTACGCCTTCGGTTCCACAACGACGCGACCCACGCCCGCTACAACCCGCAGGGGGAAACGGCGCGCGAACTTTTCGACGCCATGGAGACCGCCCGCTGCGAGGCGATCGGCGCCCGCGCCATGCCGGGCACCGCCGGAAACATCGACGCCAAGATCGAAGCCGAGTCGCTGAAACTCGGTTATGATCAGGTCACGAAACCCGACGCCGTTCCGCTGTCCACCGCCGCAGGGCTGGTGCTGCGGCATCTGGCGACGGGCCGCACCTTGCCGCCTGCCGCGCAAAACGTCGTGGACCTCTGGTTGCCGCATTTTCAGGATAAGGCGGGCGGCCAGCTGGAACATTTGCAGGAAACGCTGGCCGATCAGGCTGAATTTTCCAGACTGGCTCGGAAGTTGATAGCAGATCTGGGCTACGGCGACGAACTGGGCGACGATCCGGATATCGAGAACGAAGACGCCGATCAGGGAGCAGAATCCGACGAGTTCGAACAGGACGACAACGCCGACACCGATGCCGGTGACGAGGAAGAGTCGTCAGAGGACATGGACGCGTCATCCGAGGACCAGCAATCAGCCGACCAAAAGCAGGCCCAGGTCTCGATGGAGGAACGCGACGACAGCGAGAGCGCCGAAGAGGTCGAAGCGCCCGAAGGCCAGCCGCCTCTGGATGCGCCGCAACTAACCGGACCGTCAGAGGCCGACCCGCATTACAAGGTTTTCACCACCGAACACGATGAAGAAATCAAGGCCGAGGAACTGGCCGAACCGGCAGAGCTGGAACGGCTGCGCGCCTATCTCGACCAACAGCTGGACCCGCTGAAAGGCGCCGTTTCGCGGCTGGCCAACAAGCTGCAGCGCCGCCTTCAGGCGCAACAGAACCGCAGCTGGCAATTCGATATGGAAGAGGGAACTCTTGACGCCGGCCGTCTTGCCCGCGTTGTCGCCAACCCGACCACTCCGCTGTCCTTCAAAGTGGAAAAGGACACCGAGTTCCGCGATACGGTCGTCACCCTGTTGCTGGACAATTCCGGTTCCATGCGCGGGCGGCCGATTTCCATTGCCGCGATCTGTGCCGACGTTCTGGCCCGTACGCTGGAACGCTGTCAGGTGAAATGCGAGATCCTGGGATTTACCACGCGCGCGTGGAAGGGCGGCAAAAGCCGCGAGGAATGGCTGGCAGCGGGACGCGACCCGAACCCCGGTCGGCTGAACGACCTGCGGCACATCATCTACAAGAGCGCCGATGCGCCTTGGCGGCGGGTGCGCGACAACCTCGGCCTGATGATGAAAGAGGGCCTGTTGAAGGAAAACATCGACGGCGAGGCGCTGGAATGGGCGCACCGCCGGATGCTGGCGCGGCCCGAAGCACGGCGTATCCTGATGGTGATCTCGGACGGCGCGCCGGTTGACGACAGCACCCTGTCGGTCAATTCCGCCAGCTATCTGGAAAAACACCTGCGCGACGTGATCGCCATGATCGAGAAACGCCGCGCGGTCGAGTTGACAGCTATCGGCATCGGTCATGACGTGACGCGCTACTACAGCCGCGCGGTAACGATCACCGACGCCGAGCAACTGGCCGGCGCAATCACGGAACAGCTTGCCTCGCTGTTCGACAGCGACCCGCGCAACACCGGTCGCGCCAAAGCCCGAAAGGCCGGATGATGTTCCAGACATTCGCGGTACGCTCCGATCCATCGACCGGCGGGCCGCGACTGGCTGCATTGAGGGCAGAACTGGCGCAGCAAGGCCTCGACGGTTTTCTGGTACCGCGCGCGGACGCGCATCAGGGCGAATATATCGCACCGCATGACGCACGCCTACCTTGGCTGACGGGTTTTACCGGCTCCGCCGGCTTCTGCATCGCCCTGCAGAAAGTAGCAGGTGTTTTTATTGACGGGCGCTACCGTCTTCAAGTCCGCGATCAGGTCGATCCGGCGCAATTCACGCCGGTTAACTGGCCGGAGACCAAACCCGCCGAGTGGCTGAAACAGCAATTGCCCGAAGGCGGCAAAGTCGGGTTCGACCCGTGGCTGCATACCCTAGCCGAGATGGAGAAGCTACGCGACGGGCTTAAGGGCAGCGGTATCGAAATGGTGCCGGGCGCGAACCTTGTGGACGCGATCTGGACGGACCAGCCCGAAAAGCCCGATGCGCCGATGGTGCCGCACCCTATTGAATTCGCGGGACAATCACACGCGGAAAAATGTGCAGCACTGGCGGATACGCTGACCAAGGCCGGGCACCGCGCGGCGGTTCTGACCCTGCCCGACAGTATCGCGTGGCTGTTGAACACGCGCGGCAGCGATATCGAGCGCAATCCGGTGACGCTGGCTTTCGCGATCCTGCATGACACGGGCCGCGTCGACCTTTTCCTGAATCCGGCCAAGGCCGGTGACGCGCTACGCGCGCATCTGGGCGACGGTATTTCGATCCGGCCCGAGGATGAATTTTCCGCGGCGCTGACGGCACTGGCGGGACCCGTGCGCGTCGACAAGGACAGCGCGCCTGTCCGGGTCAGCGAGTTGCTGACTGCGGCAGGGATCGAGATTGCCTATGACAGCGATCCGGCGATCCTGCCCAAGGCCTGCAAGAACGAAGTTGAACTGGAAGGCGCCCGCGCGGCACATGTCCGCGACGGCGCGGCCATGGCGGAGTTTCTGGCATGGCTTTCGACCGAAGCGCCCAAAGAATACCTGACCGAGATTGACGTGGTCGCGAAGCTCGAAGCCTTCCGCACCGCAACCAATGTGCTGCGCGACATCTCTTTCGAGACTATCTGCGGCGCCGGTCCACACGGAGCGATCGTGCATTACCGTGTCAGCGACAAGACAAACCGTGCGATCAGCCGTGGAGACGTCCTGCTGGTGGACAGCGGCGGCCAGTACCGCGACGGGACCACCGACATCACGCGGACCGTCGCCGTTGGCGACGTTTCAGACGACGCAAGATTCGCCTTCACGCTTGTGCTGAAAGGCATGATCGGTATTTCCCGTCTACGCTTTCCTGACAAGCTGGCCGGGCGCGATATCGATGCGCTGGCCCGCGCGCCGCTATGGGCGGCCGGCATGGATTACGACCACGGCACCGGTCACGGTGTAGGTTCCTACCTGTCTGTGCATGAAGGCCCTCAGCGTATCAGCCGCGTCTCGCACGAGCCATTAAAGCCCGGCATGATCCTGTCCAACGAACCGGGCTATTATCGCGAGGGTGCCTTTGGCATCCGGATCGAGAACCTGATTGTCGTTCGCGAGGCCGCAAAGATCGAAGCCGCGGACGACCGCAGGATGCTGGATTTCGAAACGCTGACTCTTGCGCCGATCGACCGCAACATGATCAAACCGGAATTGCTGGAGCCGTCCGAGAAAGACTGGCTCGACGCCTATCACCGCTGGGTCGAAGACAGCTTGTCGAAACATTGCAGCGAAGCGACACGGCGCTGGCTGCAAGAGGCCTGTAAACCGCTCTAGGAATGTTCTTCCTTGGCAGTTTCGGCCAGCGCCCGGTTCAGGGTTTTCAGCGCATCCACGACATGCAGTGTCCCGACCAGTTCCGGTTCCACCTCGTCACCTTCCGGCCTGCGGATCACCGGAAAATATTTGCGGCCATGCGCCTCGAACATCGGCATGGCCGACTCCAAAGTGGCGTCGGTATAGAGGAACTGATCCGCCGCAATCAGTTTTCCGCATCTCTTGCGCCTTGCCTCTTTGGACCCCGATATCGGGCGCATCAGATCGTTGACCGAAAACAGCGACAGCAGATATGCCTGCGGCCCTTCCGCCAGATGGATGTTGCGCCGTTCCAGTTGGGTCAGGAAGAAAGAGCGGTGAACCAGACGGCTGGCCAGCGCGCTGGATATCGACACCGCGACCAGCACCGCCAATCCGGCCTGCCAGTCACCCGTCATCTCGAACACGATCAGCGTGGTCGAGATCGGTGCGCCGAGGACCGCTGCGGCCACGGCTCCGGTGCCTGCCAACGCGTAGAGCGTCTCGTCACCCTCGATGGCGGGAAACAGGCTCGTGGCGACCCAGCCGAAAGCAAGGCCGGTCAGGGCGCCTGTCATCATCGAAGGCGAAAATACCCCGCCGCCCATCCGCCCCGCGAAGGTCACAGCCACCGCAAAGACCTTGACCAAGGCGAATACAACGGCGCTCCAGAACAAGAGGTTGCCTGTAAGCGCCCGCGAGGTGGTTTCATAACCGACGCCGATGATATGCGGAAACCAGATTGCCAACAGCCCCAGAATTGCGCCCGCCACCGCCGGACGCAGGTAACCCGGCAAGCCGGTCGCGGCCTGTATCCGGTCGCCC
Source organism: Paracoccaceae bacterium (assembly GCA_024640245.1). Taxonomy (GTDB): domain Bacteria; phylum Pseudomonadota; class Alphaproteobacteria; order Rhodobacterales; family Rhodobacteraceae; genus Amylibacter. The sequence continues at coordinate 15,438 of JAHEFH010000014.1, forward strand.
ACGCCCTCGGCGAACAGGATCGAGCGCATCATGACCACCGCCACCAAACCGCAGACTAGCCCCAACAGCATGAACGCGGGCAACTCTGCATAGAATTCCGGCGAATGCGGCGGCAGCATGAACTCGGTGATGTTGCCGAACTCCAGACGGCTGACCACGGTTCCGGCCACCGCCGCAATCGTGATCGGTGCGAAGGCATGCACCGCGAAATGTCGCAAAACGACTTCGAGCGCGAAGATCGCTCCGGCGATCGGCGCGTTGAACGAGGCGCTGACAGCGGCGGCCACCGCGCAGCCCATCAGGTCGCGCCCCGTTATCCCGTCGGCGTTGATGATCTTGCTGACCTTGCTTGAAATGACCGCTCCCAGATGCACAACCGGCCCTTCACGCCCCGTGGAACCACCTGTGGACAGCGTGATAAGCGAAGCAAGCGCCGAGGCAAGCCCCGCCCGCCCGTCGACGCGGCCATCGCGCAGGGCCGAGCCGACAATAACGTCGGCAACCGTATGGGCCCGTCCGTCAGGGGTGAACTTTGTCAGGATCAGCCCCACCAACAGCCCACCGAGGATCGGGACGACCAGCACCACGTACCACGGCAGGTCGCGCGCGGCAGAGGCCAGCATGACGTCGTCAGCGCCGTAAATCCAAGCCTGCAACCCGCTGATTGACAGCCGGAACCCCAGCGCCGCCGTACCCGCCAGTACGCCCACCAACAGCGCTATGAACCAGAACCGGATCTGCCCGATGCCGTTTTGCCGGACTACGCGCAAGGCCTGCACTATCTGGGCGCTCTGGGTGGGTCTCGAGCTTTGCTTTTGCGGTGCCAAATTGCTTTCCAATTAGAGCTTTACAGGCTGTGACCTGCTTGCGTAGTTTCCACCCGAACCAGACAGAATGGAAGCCTCAATGTCAAATATTGCCGATGCAATACAAGCGTTAAAAGCCGCTATGGGTGAAAAACTCTCGACAGCGCGGCCCGATCTGGAGAGCCACGGCACTTCCGAAACCTACTATCCGCTGACGCCGCCCGACGCGGTTCTCTTTGCCACAAGCACAGAAGATGTCGCGGAGGCAGTGAAAATCTGCGCCGCCCACGGCTGTCCGGTGACCGCCTGGGGCACCGGCACGTCGCTGGAGGCTCACTCCCTGCCGGTAAAGGGCGGTGTGACCATTGACCTGTCACGCATGAACCGGATGCTGGAGTTGCGCGACCAGGACTTGTGCGTGCGCGTGCAACCCGGCCTGACACGCGAAGAGTTGAACGTGGCGCTGCGCGACAAGGGGCTGTTTTTTCCGGTCGATCCCGGCGCCAATGCCTCGCTGGGCGGGATGGCGGCGACGCGGGCCTCTGGCACGACGACGGTGCGCTACGGCACGATGCGCGACAATGTCATGGCGCTGGAGGTGGTGCTGGCCGACGGACGGATCATCCGCACCGGATCGCTGGCCAGAAAATCCTCGGCAGGCTACGACCTGACGCGGTTGTTCGTCGGGTCCGAGGGAACGCTTGGCGTCATTACCGAACTGACGCTGAAATTACAGGGCCAGCCGGACTGCATCGCCGCAGCGGTGTGCGACTTCGCCGATGTGGAAAGCGCGGTCAGCGCGGTGATCGCCATCGTGCAAATGGGCGTGCCGGTGGCGCGCGTCGAATTGCTGAACGACGTGCAGTTGCGCTCGGTCAACGCCTATTCCGGCACGGACTATCCCGAAAAAACGCACCTGTTCTTCGAGTTCCACGGCTCCGAGGCCGGTGTCGCCGAACAGTCGGCAACAGTTGCCGAAGTCGTTGAGGATTTCGGTGGCGGGGCCTTCCGATGGGCGACAAAGACCGAAGATCGCAACGCGCTGTGGAAAGCGCGGCACACCGCCTATTGGGCCGCCAAGGCCACCTTTCCGACCGGACAGTGGATCGTGACGGATGTCTGCGTGCCGATCTCCCAGCTTGCAAAGGCAATTACCGAAACGGAGGCCGATCTGGCCGCACATGGCAGGGAAGCGCATATTCTGGGCCATGTCGGCGACGGAAATTACCACGTGCTGATCTGCGCCGATCCGGACCTGTCGGGTGATCTGGAAGATACGCTGAAACTGGCCGATCGCATGGCCGAGCGCGCGCTTGCGCTGGGTGGCACGGTGACCGGCGAACACGGGGTGGGCCTCGGCAAGATGAAACACATGGCGGCGGAGCACGGCGAGGCCCTGTCCGTCATGGCCGCGTTGAAGCGCAGCCTTGATCCGCAGAACATCCTCAATCCGGGGAAGGTCGTGCCGCTGAACTAGTTTCGCAACAGGGCGGCGGCTGCCGCGCGGGCCTCGGCGGTAATCACCTCTCCGGCCAGCATGCGGGCGATCTCGTCGGTGCGGGCTTCGTCAGAAAGTTTATGGACGGTGCTGGTGGTAACGTCGTCGGCAACCGATTTCGCCACGCGCCACTGGTGGTCGCCCTTGGCCGCGACTTGCGGAGAGTGGGTGACAACCAGAACCTGAGCGCCCGCTGCAAGTGCCGACAGGCGTTTGCCCACCGCATCCGCCGTGGCGCCGCCGACGCCGCGGTCGATCTCGTCGAAGATCATCGTCAGGCCGGTATCCTGCGCGGTCAGGCAAACCTTGAGCGCCAGCAGGAACCGTGACAGCTCGCCGCCGGACGCGATCTTGTTGATCGGACCCGCCGGTGCGCCGGGGTTGGTGGCCACCGTGAATACCACCTGATCTATGCCGTCGGGGCCGGGCTCTGCGGGCGTGATTTCCGTCGCGAAAACAGCGCGTTCCATTTTCAGCGGCGCCAGTTCGGCGGCCATGGCGCGGTCGAGTCTTGCCGCTGCGGCCCTGCGAGTTTCGGACACGGACTGCGCCGCTTTGCCATAGTCAGCCTCGGCGGCGGCGACGGCAGCTTGCAGCGCCTTCAGGTGGTCCGCGCCGGTGTCGATGGCCTGTAGCCTGACCTTCATACCGTCCGCCAGTTCCGACAACGCATCCGGCGAAACGCCGTGCTTGCGGGCCAGCGCGCGGATCGCGAAAAGGCGTTCCTCGGCCTGTTCCAGTTCCAAAGGGTTGAAATCGAGCGCATTGAGGCAATCCTCGACACCGATCTGGGCGTCCGAGAGCTCTGAAAGTGCGCGCCCCAGCGCGGCCAGGGGCTCGTCGAGCCTGCCCTCGGCCTTGTCCGCCACGCCGTCAAGCCAGCGGATCGCGTCACCGAGGTTGCCGTCGGCCCCGTTCTGACCAATGGCCTCCGCCGCACGCGAGATATCTTCTCGGATTTTCTCCGAAGACTGCATCAGGCGGCGCTGTGCGTCGAGCGCCTGCTCCTCGCCCGGTTCAGGCGCTAGGTCGTCGAGTTCGCGCACGGAATGACGCAGGTAGTCCGCGTCTTTCTCTGCCTCTGCAAGTTCCGCGCGGGCTTGCGTCAGGGTTTTCCGCGCCGTGGCCACCGCCCGCCACGCCGCGCGCAGGTCGGTCAGGTCCAGCCCTGCAAAATCGTCAAGCAGAGCGCGGTGACCTTTGGGATCCAGAAGTCCGCGGTCGTCGTGCTGGCCGTGCAGTTCGACCAGAACGTCGGACAGTTGCCTCAGGATTTCTCCGGAACAGCGGCGGTCGTTGACAAAGGCGGTCTTGCGCCCGTCCGGCGTGTTGGTGCGGCGTAGGATCAACTCGCCGTCGGCGGGCATTTCGGCGGCGCGCAGCACGTCGAAGGCGGGATGGTCGGCGGACAGGTCGAACCAGGCGGTGACCTCGCCCAGATCGGCGCCTTGCCGGACCAGATCGGCGCGCCCGCGCCAGCCCAGCACAAAGCCGAGACTGTCGAGAAGGATGGATTTGCCAGCACCCGTCTCACCTGTCAGCACGTTCAGGCCGGGTTGGAATTCCAGCTCCAGCCGGTCGATCAGCAGCATGTTGTGGATATGCAGCCCGCGCAGCATGGCTAGTCTCCGGTCAGAGCCATTGGCCCCGCAGAACACGGCGATAGATGCGCGTCAGCCAGCCGTCACCCTTGGTTTCGGCTTCGTCGAGGGATATCCCCTTGCCGGTCAGCAGGACATAGCTGTCATGATACCACTCGGTGCTCTGGAAATTATAACCCAGAATGGCGCCGGCGGTCTGTGCATCCTGGTTCAGGCCCAGCGACAGGTAGGCCTCGACCAGACGGTGCAGCGCCTCAGGCGTGTGGGTGGTGGTCTGGAAATCCTCGACCACGACGCGGAAGCGGTTGATTGCGGCGGCGAAGTGGCCCTTTTTCAGGTAATAACGGCCGATTTCCATTTCCTTGGCGGCGAGGTGGTCCAGCGCCAGATCGAACTTCAGCAGGGCGGACTTGGTATATTCGCTGTCGGGATAGCGCTCGACCGCCGTTCGCAAAGCCTGAAGCGCCTGAAAGGTGACGCCCTGATCCCGGCCGACATCATCTATCTGGTCATAGAAACTGAGAGCGATGATATACTGCGCATAGCCCGCATCCTCGGACGCCGGATAGAAATCCAGATAGCGCTGCGCGGTCGCGCGGCTTTCGTCGTACATGCGGGCCTTGTGATAGGAAAACGCGGACATGATCGCCGAACGCTGTGCCCATTCGGAATAAGGATAAAGCCGTTCGACCTCAGAAAACAGCTTGGCCGCGTCTTCGGGACTGCCTGATGCCAGCTTTGATTCTGCTGTTGTAAAGATTTCCTCCGGCGGAATCTGGTCAAGCGGAGTTTCTTTCTCTCCACCGCCAAATACGGAACAGCCCGATAGCGCCAACAGAGCAACCACAAAAACGCCCGCAACTATTCTATTGGTCCAAGATGCCATGCGCTGTCCGTCGATTCTTCCTTTTGCTGCCCCAACGAGGCCAGTGGATCAGGTCTTAGCACATTTTCTGGAAAGGAAAAACGGAATCAACCACATAATGCACCCCGCAGGCTATTAGTGCGGAAATCGAGGCTTTCAGGCCGAACGAACGAGGTCGGCCGGCTGGATATGGGCACCCGGTAGGTTGTCGTTCTGTTGCGCGTTGCATTCCACCATTTCCCAGCTGTCCGGACGAGAGAACAATTCGCGCAGCAGCAGGTTGGTTGTGCGGTGACCGCCGCGTTTCGCGGTGTAACGTCCGAGGATGGGAAGGCCCGCCAAAGACAGGTCGCCAAGCGCGTCCAGCATCTTGTGGCGCACGCATTCATCCGTGCGGCGAAAGCCTTCGGGGTTCAGAACGACGCCGTTGTCGACAACGATCGCGTTTTCCAGCCCTCCACCGCGTGCAAGACCGATCGACTGCATCTTCTCGACGTCGCTGTTCAGGCAGAAAGTCCGGCAATCGCTGAGTTCCCGTACAAAAGAGCCATTCGACATGTTCAGTGTCTTTTGCTGTGCACCGATGGCGCGGTCGGCAAACTCGATCTGGAAATCGATCTCCAGCGCGTCGGACGGCTGCAGGGACACCTCGACGTCGTCGACACGGATCGAAACCTCTTTGGTCACGCGGATGGCGCGAACCGGAACGTTCAATTCCATGGTTCCGGCCCTCATGATCGCGGCAACGAATTCTTCGGAGCTGCCATCCATGATCGGGACTTCGGGGCCGTCGATCTCGATCAGCGCATTGTGCACGCCGGTTCCGGCCAACGCGGCCATCAGGTGCTCGATGGTCGAGACCTCGACGCCAGCATCGTTGGCGATGCGGGTGCACAGGCGCGTGTCGTTCACATAGTCGTAGAGCGCAGGGATCAGATTGTCGCGGCCGGTAATATCGACGCGGCGGAACCAGATACCGTAGTTGGCAGAGGCCGGCAGAATGCGCAGCACGGCAGGCGCGCCGGAATGCAGCCCCTTCCCGTGGATTGTAATTGCCTTGCGAATTGTCGTTTGCACGATTGCCTCAAAAGCCTGTTTTTCGTTAACATTTTGCTACATAATTTGATTAACAGTGGCAATTCACGCTTTGTGACCGATTGCAACAGAGACTGCAACAATTCCGGCTAAAATGCGAAAAGGCGCGGAAATCCGCGCCTTTTGCAATAATTACATGTGATCTCTAGTTGGCTTGCCGGCGCAGAAAGGCCGGAATTTCAACGTTGTCGCCGTCATTTTCTTCGTCAACTTCCGTGGCGCGATCAAAATTATGATGGCTGACCGACGGCTGTTTCCGAGCTTCTGCAAGCTCTTCGAAGCGGTGATCGGTGCGGTGTCCGGTCATTTTCGAGATCATGTTTTTCAGGCGGAAACCGCTTGGTTTCTCTTCCTCGTGCTTGACCTCTGCGCGTGGCGCGGGGCGCTGGAACGTGCCTTCTCCGGGAACCTTGCTGACGGCTGCGTGCAGACGCGCCAGCGTTTCGGCGCTGGGTTGACCCATGGCCGGTGTCGGAACATGCGGGCGAACCTCTTCCTGTTGCGGACGATAGGCTGGCGGCGGCATGTCGTCGTCTGTTGCCTTCTCCACCGGGTCGCTCTCGGCCAATACATCGTCAAACAAGGTACGGCGTTCGCGCTGTTCCGCCTGTTGCGGCTCTGCCGGCTTCTGCATGACGGCGGCAGGAGCTTCCACTTCCAACTTTTCCGAGACAGGCGCTTCGGGCGCAGCGGTCATATCGGCGACGTGCAGCGGCAGCGGCTCTTTCATCGGACGGCGTGGAACCGGCATGATGATATCACGGTCGGACACGTCGATACCGGTGGCGACAACGGAAACCCGCATCATGCCTTCCAGCGTCGTGTCCAGGGTCGAGCCGACGATAATGTTCGCGTCCGGATCGACTTTCTCGCGGATACGGTTCGCTGCTTCGTCCAGTTCGAACAGGGTCAGGTCGTGACCGCCGGTGATATTGATCAGAACGCCGCGTGCGCCTTCCAGCGAAATCTCGTCCAGCAGCGGGTTGGCAATGGCTTTTTCGGCTGCCTGTATGGCGCGGTCCTCGCCGGAGGCCTCTCCGGTACCCATCATTGCCTTGCCCATTTCGTCCATGACGGCGCGGATATCGGCGAAATCGAGGTTGATCAGGCCCGGACGGACCATCAGGTCAGTCACGCCCTTGGTGCCTTGGTACAGAACGTCGTCGGCCATGGCGAAGGCTTCGGTGAAGGTCGTCTTCTCGTTGGCGATCCGGAACAGGTTCTGGTTCGGAATGATAATCAGTGTATCGACGACCTTTTGCAGGGCCTCGACGCCGTCCTCGGCCTGACGCATGCGCTTGATACCCTCGAACTGGAAGGGTTTCGTCACAACGCCGACGGTGAGGATGCCAAGTTCGCGCGCGGTTTGCGCGATGATAGGTGCGGCACCGGTGCCCGTGCCGCCGCCCATGCCGGCTGTGATGAAGCACATGTGACTTCCGGCAAGGCAATCTACGATCTGTTCAATGCTTTCTTCGGCGGCAGCAGCCCCGACGGAGGGTTTCGCGCCCGCGCCAAGCCCTTCGGTGACTTTCTCGCCGAGTTGAATACGATGTTGCGCCCTGCTCTGCTGCAAGGCCTGCGCGTCGGTGTTAGCGACGACAAACTCGACCCCTTCGAGTTCCTTGTCGATCATGTTGTTGACCGCGTTTCCGCCTGCGCCACCCACACCAAACACGGTGATACGGGGCTTCAAATCCGCCACTTCGGGCATCCGTAAATTCAGAGTCATGGTGCTGTCCGCCTGTATATCTTGTTACTGCTCGGCCGCTTCTGCGGCACGTTTATTTATATAAAATAAGTGTATATCAGCGATTCGAGAACGTCACGAAAAATCGTCACAATCCCGTAATTTTCCTGAAATTTCGGCGGTTTTCCGACCAAATACCACGTTCCGGCCGTAAAATTCCCTACCAGTTATCTCGAAACCATTGCGCCGCCCTGCGCAGCGGCCGACCGCCGAAGCGTTCGATCGGCAGGTTGAAGTCCCAGCACTCGTCCTGCGGATGCGCCGCATAGAGCGACAGGCCCACTGCCGAAGAGAATGCCGGACCGGTCGCGGCCTGCGGCAGACCCTGGATACGCAGTGGCCGGCCGAGCCGTACCTGCTGTCCCAGAATCCGGCTGGCGAGTCCTTCCAGTCCTGGTATCTGGCTCCCCCCGCCAGTCAGCACGATGCGCTGGCTGGGAAGAAACTCGAAGCCTGCTGCGTCCAGACGGGCGCGCGCGCCTTCGAGGATCTCCTCGACTCTCGGCCTCATGATACCGATGAGGTCAGACCGGCTGATCCGGCGCCGGTCATGGTGCCAGTCTCCGGTTTCGGATTGCAGGTCGATCATCTCGCGGTCGTCCATTCCGGTGGCGATCACGCCGCCGTGGACGGTCTTCATCCGTTCGGCCTCTTCCCGCGGCACCTGCAGGCCCTGAGAAACGTCCGAGGTCACAAGATCGCCGCCGATACGCACGCTGTCGGCAAAGATCATGTGCTTCTTGAAAAACACCGACACGCCGGTAGACCCGCCGCCGAAGTCGATACAGGCGGCGCCCAGTTCCTGCTCATCCTCGACCAGCGCGGAAATTGCACTGGCATAGGCGGAGGACACGACGCCGGCCAGCTCCAGATCGCAGCGCTTGATGCAGGCAAGCAGGTTGTCCAGCACATGCGCGTCCACGGTCAAAAGGTGCATGTCGACCGAAAGCTTGTTGCCGATCTGGCCGCGCGGATCACCAAGCCCGGTGCGGTGGTCCAGCGCAAAATTGATCGGCATGGCGTGGATCGCCTCGCGCCCCGCCCCGAAGTCCGGCACATCGCAAGCCGCCAGCACGCGACCGATATCCTGTTCCGCGACACTTCCATTCTCGACCAGAACTTCACCGGTCACGCCATAGGATCGCGGTTTGGCCCCGGAAAAACAGGCGATTACGTGATCAACGCGCGTGTTGGCCATTTTCTGCGCCGCCTGAATAGCGGTGCGCACCGCGCGTTCGGTCTCTTCCATCGCATCGATCTCGCCATAGCGCACGCCTCGCGAGCGGGTCGTCGCGACCCCGATGACACGGAATGCGCCGTGACTTGCTATCACGCCCTTTCCCATCTGGGCGCTGGACTGCACCGACTGGTCGAACTGGACGATGAAACAGGCGATTTTCGAGGTGCCGATGTCCAAAATAGCCACCAGCCCGCGCTGCAGAGCCGCACGTCGCTTGTGGCGCAGACTGCGCTGGGAGTCGTACAGTGTCGTCATAGATTGTTATCCACATCCTTGGCTATGGCCTGCTGTACGCGGCGCTCTTCGAGCGCTGCCTCGGACAGCCTGAGTATCGATCGTCGGGCATCGCGCATATCCATTACACTGATATCACGCGATAAAACGTCCTGCGTCATCTGCATCGCCATCGCATGCTCGACCGAGCGCACGGCATCGTCCTCTGGCAGCATGACCCGCTGGCCGCGGTCCAGCACGATGTCCCAGCGCCGTTCGCCGACGCGGACCAGTCCGCGGATGCGGTCGGCCACGGGATGGGCGGCATCGAGGATTTCCAGCGCCTGCCCGATATGCGGCCCGACGCCCTGTCCGGCCAGCAATGGCAGGTCCGGCCGGTCAGTGCGATGATCAAGGTAGCCGACGCGTATGCCCTCGGCATCCAGCATTTCAAGTTGCTTCGCGCCACGCCAGATCACCACGGGTATGCGCTGGTCGATCACCACCTCCAGCACGCCACCGGCGCGCAGGAACAGCGAGACCTCTCTGACCGCATCGATCTCCTCGATCCGGGCCTTCACCTCGTCGAGATCAAGGTGGAAAGAACTGATCGGCAGATTGATGTTCGCCGCCTGCCGGATCTGCGTTGCCAGATCGTCCGGCACATCCTGCAACCGGATCAACTGCACCTGGAATTCCGGCCGACGCTCCACGCTTTCGCGCGCGCGCACCAGAGAGGCGGTCACCTGCGCTTGCACATCCGGGTCGGACCACAGAACATGCCCGCCTGCCACCAGCGCGGCCATTGGCAGACCGAGACTGATCAGGCGGCGGTAAAGCGGCGTCAGCCATATCCGCTGCCAGCGGTAGAACAGACGGCTGGGCGCGGGATCACGACGGACGCGCTGTCTTTTTGCGCCTTTGTTCAACGGTCGCATGAGGCGTCCTCCACCATCCAGCGCACGAAACTACCCCAGTCGATGCCCGCCGCTGCAGCCTGCTCAGGCGCCAGCGAGGTCGGCGTCATACCGGGCTGGGTATTGGTCTCCAGCAGGAACAGGCCCTTCATGCCATGGCGCTCGTCCCAGCGGAAATCGGTACGGGAGACGCCGCGGCAGCCGAGCGCCTGATGCGCCCGAACGGCATAATCCAGACACGCCTCGGTGATTTCCGCCGGAATGTCGGCGGGCACCACGTGGCGGGAGCCGCCTTCCTTGTATTTGGCGTCATAGTCGTACCATCCGGTGGTCAGGATATCGGTGACGCCCAGCGCACGGTCACCCATGACGGTGGTGGTCAGTTCCCTGCCGGGAATGAACTGTTCGACCATCACGGTATCGGGCATGGAGGCATCGATCTGGGCCGGGCCGTTGGCGGCCTCGTGCACCAGATAGACCCCGACTGATGATCCTTCGTTGTTGGGTTTGACCACATAGGGCGGCGTCATCGGATGGGACTTGCGCACATCTTCGCGGCTGACGAGCATGCTGGCGGCGACGGGAAGGCCCGCGATCCGGAAAGCGGTCTTGGCGCGTTCCTTGTCCATCGCCAGCGCGGAGGAATAGACGCCCGAGTGGGTATAGGGCAGGCGCAGCCACTCCAGAACGCCCTGAATGCAACCGTCTTCGCCCCAGCGGCCATGCAGGGCGTTGAACACGACATCGGGCTTGATGGCCAGCAGATCGGCGGCCACGGTTACCCCCGCGTCCAGCTCGATCACTTCATAACCCTGTCCGCGCAATCCAGATGCGACTTCGCGGCCCGAAGCCAGCGAGACTTCCCGCTCGGCCGATGGACCGCCTTTCAGCACTGCTACGCGGGAAATTGTCCTGCTCGACATACCCGCCTCGTTCTTACCGCCTGACCGTTGGCCGGTCTTTTGGTCGGTTATTCTTTTGCGTCGGGTTCGCCCACACGCATAATTTCCCACACTAGCTCTATTCCGCTGTGCTGGAAAACCCTTTTTCGAACCAATTCGCCTAAATTTTCCAAATCTGCGGCAGTCGCGCCACCAGTGTTGATCAAAAAGTTGGAATGTTTTTCAGACATTTGCGCTCCGCCCAGCGGCGCGCCCCGCATTCCGGCGTCGTCGATCAGCTTCCACGCCTTCAGGTCGTGCACGTCGTCGTCGCGACCGGTGGAGCTGAACCCCGCCGGATTGCGGAAGGTGGAACCGCAAGAGCGTTCCTTGACGGGCTGCGTCGCCTCTCGTTTCGCCAGCGCATCGGCCATTTTCGCCTCGATGGCCTCGGGCGCGCCCGATGGACCTTGCAGGATGACGGATGTGATGACCAGACCGTCGGGCAGATCCGTCGACCGATAGGCGAAATGCATGTCTTCCGGCTTCAGGGTAACCAACCGCCCATCGCGCGTCACCGCCTCCGCCTCGACAAAGACATCAGCCGTATAGGTGCCGTAGCAGCCTGCGTTCATTTTCACCGCGCCGCCGATGGCGCCGGGAATGGTGCGCAGAAAGGCCAAATCGATGCCCGCCTGCGCCGCCTTGCGCGCCACATGCGCGTCCAGCGCCGCCGCCCCTGCCCGCACGCGATTGCCGTCCAGTATATCGATACCGTTGAAACCGCGGCCCAGCCGGATGACAACGCCGCGCAATCCGCCGTCGCGGATGATCAGGTTGGAGCAGACCCCTATCGGGAAAACCGGCACTTCGGACGGAAGTCCGGACAGGAAAGATTGCAGGTCCGCCAGGTCGGCAGGCTGGAACAGATACTCCGCCGGACCGCCGACGCGCAGCCACGACAGATCGGCCATCGGCCGATCCGGTGTCAGCGTGCCGCGCACATCTGGAAATTTATCTGTCATCGGCCAAATATTCCCCTGGTTCTGCGGATCACGAATTTGCCGAGGAAATACACCGGCCAGCGCAGGATAGACCCGAAGCCGATCAGGAACAGCGTGCCGACTAGCGGGCCGTTCGTGGCATAGAGCCACGGCAACAGCGCCAGCACGGTCGGGATCAGGAAATACAGCGCGCTCGGCTTGTGAAACTTCTGCGGCAGAAAGGCTATGATAGACGCTGCAATGATCCACAGGCCGGCCAGGATCACGGGCGCCGTCATTTTGCCATCGCCTCCGGCAGGTTATAGGCCCATGCGCTGACGGTTCCCGCGCCGAGGCAGACCAGCAGATCGCCCGGTTGGCAATGCTTGCGGACAAAGCGCAACAGGCCAGCCTCGTCTTCGACCGCTTCGGCGCTGCGGTGACCGTGGCTGCGCAGGCCGGCGACCAGATCGTCGCGCGTCGCGCCGGGGATCTGGTCCTCGCCCGCCGAATAGACGTCGGAGATACCGACCACGTCGGCATCGTTGAAGCAGGAACAGAAATCCTCGAACAGGTCATGCAGACGGGTGTATCGGTGCGGCTGGTGGACGGCGATGACGCGGCCCTCTGTGGCCTTGCGCGCGGCGTGCAGTACGGCGTTGATTTCCACCGGATGGTGCGCGTAGTCGTCGATAATCGTTATGCCGTCGACTTTGCCGACCAGCGTGAAGCGCCGCTTGACGCCCTTGAAGGTGCGTAGCGCCTCCCTGATCTCGTCCTTGCGCATGCCCAGATGGCGCGCCACCGCGATTGCCGCCAAAGCGTTGGACACGTTGTGATCGCCTGGCATCGGCAGCACCACTCCGTCGATACGCTGGTCCTCAGCTTGCAAAACCACGTCAAAATAGGCCGATCCCGCCTTGTAGGTCAGGTTCTCGGCACGCACGTCGGCTTGCTTGTTGAAGCCATAGGTAATGACGCGCCGGTCGTCGATCTGTCCGACCATCGACTGCACTTCGGGATGGTCGGAGTTGCAGATCGCCACACCGTAGAACGGGATATTGGAAACGAATGTATGGAAGGCGGCGCGCAGATTGTCGAAGGTGCCGTAATGCTCCATGTGTTCGGGGTCGATGTTGGTGACCACCGCGATGGTTGCGGGCAGGCGGTTAAAAGTACCGTCGCTCTCGTCGGCCTCGACCACCATCCATTCGCCGCCGCCCATGCGAGCATTCGAACCCCACGCCTGGATGACGCCGCCGTTGACCACGGTCGGGTCCATTCCGCCGGCCTCCAGCAGGGTGGCGACCATCGTTGTGGTGGTGGTTTTGCCGTGCGTTCCGGCGATTGCCACGTTGGACTTCAGGCGCATCAGTTCGGCCAGCATCTCGGCACGCTTGACGACGGGCAGGCCGCGCGCGCGGGCCGCGTCCAGTTCCGGATTGCCGCGCTTGATCGCCGAAGACACGACGACGACTTCGGCGTTTTCCAGATTTTCGGCCTTTTGGCCGATGAATACCTTTGCGCCCAACCGCTCCAGCCGCCTCGTGATATCGCTGGCCTTGAGGTCAGAGCCCTGCACCTGATAGCCGAGGTTGATCAGAACCTCCGCAATGCCGGACATGCCGATCCCGCCGATCCCCGCGAAGTGGATCGGGCCAACATCGGACGGCAGTTTGGTGGCGGCTGCAGCGTTCATACGACATCATCCTTTGTTGCCAGTTGCTCGACCAGCGCGGCCAGCGCCTGGGTAGCTTCGGGTTTGCCTTTCGACAGCGCGGCATCCGCCATGAAGGCAGCCTTGTCCGCATCTGTCAGAATGGCCGCTATATGCTTTGCCAGCGTCTCTGGTGCAAGCTCTGATTCCAGAATCACCACCGCCCCGCCGGCATCATTCAGCGCACGGGCATTGGCGGTCTGGTGGTCGTCGGTCGCAGTAGCCAGCGGGACCAGGATCGACGGTCGCCCGATCACGGCGATGTCCGCAACCGAGGAGGCGCCGGATCGCGACACCACCAGTTGCGCCTGCGCCATGCGTTCCGGAAGGTCGTGGAAAAACGGCGAAACCTCGGCGGAGACCCCGGCAAAGGCGTAGGCCTTTTCGCAGGCCTCGGCATCAAGCTCGCGGGCTTGCTGCGACACATGCAGGCGGTTTCGCAGACCGGCGTCAAGCAGGGCCACGGCCTGCGGCATTATCGTGCTGAGGATATGCGCGCCCTGCGACCCGCCTATGGCAAGGATGCTCAGGGGTTTTCTTTTCGGCAGAACATATTCCGCACCGGCAAGGGCGAGGACGCTGCTTCGCACGGGATTGCCGGTATGCGTGCCCAGTACGCCCGAAGGCAGGGTGGTCGGCCATGTGCCGCAGGCGACCAGATTGACGTAGCGCGCGAACAGACGGTTCACGCGGCCCAGCACACCGTTCTGCTCGTGGATCAGGCGCGGCGTGCGCGTCAGGACCGCCGCGGCCATCGCCGGCAATGCCGGATAACCGCCAAAGCCCGCGACCACGTCGGGCCGGTCGGCCTTCATGCGCCGCCACGACGCCAGAATGCCGCGCAGGATTTGCAACGGCGCTGCCAGCTTAGCCTTCAATCCACCGCGCGAAAAGGTGCCGGACCTGACGATCTCTACCGGAACTTCCGGCGGAAAGCCGCCTGCATAGCGCGCGCCGCGCGGATCTGTGGACAGTTTCACCCGCCATCCGCGCGACAGCATTTCCTCTGCCAGCGCCTGCGCGGGGAACATGTGGCCGCCAGTCCCGCCGGCGGCGATGACCAGCAGTTTCGGTTCAGCCATGCCGTGATCCGGGAGTTTGGACCCGTTCGCGGCCCAGGACATCCGCCATGTCGCCCTGCGGCCGCTTGCGCGTCAGCGCCAGCAGAAATCCCAGCGCGATGCCGCCGGCCAGCAGAGACGAACCGCCATAACTGATGAACGGCAGGGTCATGCCCTTGGCGGGCAGCAGGCGAACGGCGACACCCATGTTGATGAAGGCCTGCATGCCGAACATCGCGGCAATGCCTGTTCCCGCGAAACGAATGAACGGATCGCGTTCCTTTGTCAGGCGCAGGAGGGACCGCACGGTGACCGCCATGAACAGGAGGATGATGAACAGCACCAGAAACAGCCCGTATTCCTCGGCCGCGACGGCGATGATGAAATCTGTGTGCGCATCGGGCAATGACCATTTCACGCTGCCCTCTCCGACACCTACACCAAAATATCCGCCCTCTTGTATCGCATTGGTGGCATATCCAAGCTGCGTGCGCGGATCGACGTCAGGGCTGAGGAACCCGTCTATGCGGCGCGCGAAATGCTCCGAGTTATGATAGGCCAGATAGCCGGACCACAAGACACCGCCGGTCATAAGGATCAACAGCAGCATCGGGGCGCCGGCTACGAAATACATGATGCCCCAAGCGGCCAGATAAAGGCTCGCTTGCCCGAAATCCGGTTGCAGCACCAACATGGCAGCGACCGCGATAGTGACCATCAGCGACAGGCGTTTGCCGGGCGGGCCCCCGACCTCGAAAGAAGCGGCCATCAGCCAGGCCGAAAACACCAGAAAACAGGGTTTGACGAACTCGGACGGTTGCACGGACGTGAAGCCCAGTGAATACCAGCGCACCGCGCCCTTGCCGAAATCGGTGCCGAAGACCGGCAGCAGGGCCAGCCCCACGAAGCCGAAAATGAAACCGGCCACCCCCAGCCTGCGCACCATACGCGGAGAGGCCATCGACAGGAGGACCATCACAAGAAGGGCCAGAAAGCCGAAAAACGCCTGACGGTAAACATAGTAGAACGGGTTCAGCCCGTTGCGTTCCGCCAGCGGAACCGAGGCCGCCATGCCGACCAGAAGGCCTGTCAGGAACAGCAGGATCACCGCCAGAAGGGTCAACTTGTCCACCGAGCGCCACCAGCGCGGCAGAATCGGATCGCCGGGCTTAGCCGCGACAGTGCCAAACACCATATCAGTCATGAGAAATGCCCATGTTAATTCCTGCCTATGCCTCGATGCCGCCTCTTGCGGGCGTGCTTTGGAGAAATCTTACACGAACCTGTTTATTTTTCCAGAACAAAACCCGCGATTTAGGCGGGCTGTGACACGAAACGTCGCCTGCTGGCCAGCCAGAGCGTGAATCCGCCGGCCCCGGCATCTTCCGGCACATAGACGATATCCGTAAAACCATTTGCTTCGAACAGCTTCCGGTAGTCCGCCTCGTCCAGCGTGGCGTGATAAACCGGACGACCCTCGACTGTGCCCTGCCCTTCGCCCGCCGTGATGCCGGTCTGGATCAGGATGGGCGCTCCCGGTTCGATCATTGCCGCAAAGCGCGGGAACATCGCGCGCTGGTCGTCCTGTGTCAGGTGGAACAGCACGGACCACATGACGATCGCATCGAAGCGGGTATCGGGGTCATAGGTGCGGATATCGGATTCGACCCACTCATGGTCCGGAAACCGCCGCGTGGCGATCGCCAGCATTTCCGGAGCGAAATCGACACCGGTGATCCGCGCGCCCGCGTCGATCAGGTAACGCGCCACCGGCTCACCCGCACCGCAACCTAGATAAAGGATATCCGGCGACGGACCGCAGCGCTCCAGCACCTTGTCGAGCCATTTGCGCTCGAACAGCGCCCGGTTGCGCTGCGCGTCCCAAGCTCCGGCGATGTCGCGGTAAAGGCGTTTGGTCTCTTCGTAGGGGTCAGACATCCAGAAAGGGTTGCACGGCGGCGATGAAGGCGTCGCCGCGATGCTCGAAACTGCGGAACTGGTCGAAGCTGGCGCAGGCTGGTGCCAGCAAGATCACGTCGCCCGGATCGGCATCCGCGACGGCCTGTGCCACCGCGGCCTCGATCGTGCCGCTGTCGGCATGCGGTGTCTCGCCCAGCTGTCCGGCGAATTCTTTCGCCGCCGCGCCGATCAGATAGGCCTTCTTCACGCGCCCGAACAGGGGCGCGAGTGCGGCGATGCCGCCTTCCTTGGCCTGACCCCCGGCGATCCAACGGATGTTGTCGAACGCCAGCAGCGCCTGTTCGGCGGCGTCGGCGTTGGTCGCCTTGCTGTCGTTCACAAAGCGAACGCCGTTGGACATGCCGAGGAACTGGCTGCGGTGCGGCAGGCCCTGAAAGCTCGCCATCGCCTCTTCGATCACTTTCGGCGCAAGTGCCAGCGTCCGGCATACGGCATAGGCAGCGCAGGCGTTCTGGTGGTTGTGCGCGCCCGGCAGGTTCGGAAAATTCCG
>JAHEFH010000122.1:0-5769 GCA_024640245.1 Paracoccaceae bacterium
GTCGAGGTGCATCTTGACATGGATCAGGTGGACCGTCGCCACGGGCTGGCCGCGGAACCCGAACCGCGCGATCCGCTGTCGTTTTCGATCCAGTTGCCAATCCGCGGCGATCTGGCGCTGATCGAGGAAACCATCGTCGAGGAACTGGCCGAGCACCCCTGGGCCGGATTGCCCGTCCGCATTTCGCTGAACGTCTTTGATGCGGCCAACAACGTGGGCGCGATCGATCCGGTAGCGACGGAAATGCCCGGAAAACGGTTTTTCGACCCGCTGGCCGGGTCGGTGGCTGAACAGCGCCGCGACCTGTTGTGGACCCGCGAAAACTCAAAGCGCGTCGCAATGATCCTCAAGGCGGTGACCTACCGGCCCGAGGCCATATTCCAGAACAACAAGGCCTACCTGATGATCCGCACCGCGATCCGGCGGCTGGATTACAACGCGGCTGCGCCGCTGTCCGACGAGGTGCGGGACGAGGTGTCCGACCTGCTGTGGAAGGCCGCGCTGCTGATCGAGGACGGCGACCTGTCGGATGCGGCCGAACGCTTGAAGCGGGCGCAGGAACGCCTGTCCGAGGCGATGGAAAATGGCGCCACGGATGAAGAGATTCAGGAACTGATGGACGAACTTCGCCGCGCGGCACAGGCCTATATGCGCCAGCTTGCCGAAAACGCCGAGGGCAACCCCGACCGCCAGCAAAGCCAGATAGACCCGTCGCAGATGATCACGCAGGACCAGTTGCAGGAGCTGATGAACCGGATTCAGGAATTGATGGAGCAGGGCCGCATGGACGAGGCGCAGCAGTTGCTGCAGCAGTTGCAGCAGTTGCTGGAAAACATGCAGGTCGTGCAGGGTGGTCAGGGTCAGAACGGCGAACAGAGTGGCCAGCAGGGCCTGCAGGACACGCTGCGCGAGCAACAGGATCTGGCCGACGAAACCTTCCGTGAGATGCAAGAGGAATTCAGCCGCCAGCGGCAGCAGGACGGCGATCAGGGACCAAGACAACTTGGTGAGCAGGATGGCCAGCAACAGGGTGGCGAGGGCGGCGATCAGCGGCCGGGCCAGCAGCCCGGCGGGCAGCAGTCGGGCGAGGGCGGTTCCGGTCTGGGTGATCTGGCCCGCCGTCAGGATGCCTTGCGGCAGTTGCTGCAAGGCCAGCGCGGACAGATGCCCCCAGACGGATCCGACGCCGGTCGCGCCGGTCGCGAAGCGCTGGATCAGGCCGAACGCGAGATGGGCGAGGCCCGCGACAGCCTTGAAGAAGGCGACGCATCCGGCGCGCTGGACAATCAGGCCGACGCGATAGACGCTCTGCGCGAGGGCCTGCGCAACATGGACGAGGCCGCGCGTCAGGCCGAACGCCAGAACGGCGGACAGCAGCAGGGTGACGGCAACGGGCCAGTCACCGGACAGGTGCAGCGCGATCCGCTGGGCCGGCCGCTGGGCGGCAACGGCACGCCGTCGAGTGAAGAGAACATGCTCCCCGATGAAGATCTGTACCGCAGGTCAAAGGAGTTGCGCGACGAAATCCGCAAACGCACCGGCGAACAGGACCGGCCACAGTTGGAGCTCGACTATCTGAAACGGTTGCTAGAGCGCTTCTAGCCAGTCCACTACCGGCTCCAGAGCCTTGGCTGTCACGTCCAGCGCCATGTCGACGAAACTCCGGAATTCGGCAACATAGGGATCCGCTGCCGGAAACGCATCCGAAATGGCGGGACCCATCAGGTAGAGCGCGGACATTATGCCGAACAGCATCAGCGCAGTGACCAGCCCGAGCCAGAACCTGTTGCGGTTGGCGATGTCTTCCTCGCTGAAAGCGCTGGAGCGAAGATCGACACGGGATTCCGGTTTTTCCATGCGCAGCGAGGTGTTCAACTCTTCCACATCGGGCAAGAGAACCTTGCGGTTCTCGACCAGTGACCGTCGGACCTGTTGGATGTCGTCGGGATTCGCAGCGGCAGCCAGCAGCGTTTCCTCGTCCGGTCCGGTGTCGGCTTCCTGTTCTGGTTCCGCTTCCGGCTCTTCCTCGGTATCCGTTTCCGCCGCGAGTCTTGCGTGGATTTCGGCGTCGGCTTCGATATCCGATGCCTCGTCAGTGTCTTCCGGAAGCCACTCGTCGGTGTCAAAGGCGGTTGCGTCCTCATCGATCGAACCCTCGTCCTCGAGGGTTGCGACTTCGTCTTCGAAGGCATCGGGTTGTGAACGGCGTAGGGGTTCGCTTTCGGGTGCGTCGGTCTCTTCGGGCGGGACGGCCAGGCTGCGGACCGATACCCGCCGGATCGCCTGTCGGGCACTTTCGTCGGGATCTTCGGCGTTGATCTGCGGTTCTTCGGGCATCTGCGCGCTGCGGGCGACGGCCGCATCGGCTATCCTCTTGGCTTCGTCGGCGTGAAGTCCGGCCAGGCCGTCGTCCAAAAGGGTTTCTTCGGTATCTTCTGTCAGGTCTTCCGCCGCGTCGGCGTAGCCGGTTTCCGCCGGATATTCTTCTTCATATTCCTCTTCGGGCGCTTCATCCGGTTCGGTGCTGGTGGCGTCGTCCGTGCGGTTGCCGAAGTGGCGCCAGGCGGCTCTCCTGAAATCGGATTCGGGTTCTTCGGCTGCCGGTTCTTCGGGTTCGGGCTGTTCCTGCTCCGGTGCGATGTCGCCGGCGCGGGTACCTATCCGGTGGTGGAAGGCCCCGGCGTCGTCGTCATCTTCGTCCGGTTCCGGCTGTTCGGCCCTCGCCTCGGCGCGGCGGCGCGAGGAAAAGGCCGCCTCGCTGCGCAGGATGTCGAGTACATTGCCGCCAACCTCCGGCAGTGCGCGTTCCGCCGCCTCGGCGGGGGTGTCGTCACGTCTGGCGGCGCGTTGCGAGTGGAATACGCCAGGTGCGTCGGCTTCATCATCCCCGTCGCCCCGCGAGACAGCGCGCTTTTGCGGCACGAATGTCAGATCGTCGGTGGACAGCTTGAACGCGGCATCCTGAAACCAGATGTGGTTGCAGTTGGCGCATTGGACGTCACGACCGGATTCAGGAATAGTGCCGTCGGCGACTTCGTATTGAGCGACACAATTCGGGCATACCAAACGCATATGTCTTCCCTTTTTTTCCTTTTCGCCCCCTGCTCGACGGGCGTGTTGGCGGAGTTTAGTCTAACTAGGGTACACATTCCAACAATTAGATGAAGTATGGACAACTAAAGCGTGATTTTGCAAGCTATTCCATATATTCGGGTGTTAGAGGTACATTTGCGTAACACCAACCGGAGCAGGCAGTGCTGGAACTGAAGAAAGCCGCATTCGATTATGCGGGCAAAGAGATCCTGACAGACATGTCCGTGACGCTGGCACCGGGAACTTTCCACTTCCTGACCGGTCCGTCTGGATCGGGTAAGACAACCTTTCTAAAGCTTTGTTACCAAGACCTAATCCCGAGTTCTGGGACTCTGCATATTTTTGGAAAAGACGTGCGCGCGATGGACCGCGACGACGTCGCCTCGGTGCGCCAGAGGATCGGTGTCGTGCATCAGGACTGCCAATTCCTCGACCATCTGACGATGTCGGAAAACATTCTGTTGCCGTTACAGGTGACCGGGCACGAGGTTGCCTCAAAGTTGCGCGACATGCAGGAGCTGATGGTCTGGACCGGACTGTCCGACCAGATGGAACTGCTGCCCCCTGTCCTGTCCGGCGGCGAGCGCCAGCGTGCGGCGCTGGCCCGGGCGGTGATCATGTCGCCAGAACTGATTATCGCCGACGAGCCGACCGGCAACCTTGACTGGGACATGGCTCAGCGGATGCTGACCCTGCTGATCGAATTGAACAAGATGGGTAAGACCATCCTGATCGCGACCCATGACATGAACCTGATCCGCATGGCCAAGAACCAGGTCGCGGCGCGGGTGCTGCGCATCCGGCAGCGTCACCTCGAACTGGCGGGGGCCGAGTTGTGATCGGGCGGTTCGGAGCCATCCTGACCGGCGACCGTCAAGCCGACCGCGTAGTGCCCCCGACCGGCTATACTGCGAACCTGACGGCTTTTACCGCCGCGGCAATGGCATTTCTGAGTGTCTTTGCACTGGCGCTGTCGTTGGCCACTGACCGGCTGGCCACGCGCTGGTCGGAGGAACTGGCGCAGACCGCGACGGTGCGCATTTCCGCGCCCGACGGGCAGTTGTCACGGCAGGCGGAGGCGGTCATGCGCATTCTGGACACCACACCGGGCATCAGGTCGGCGCGCATGATGACCAACGAGGAACAGCTGAAACTTCTGGAACCTTGGTTCGGGCCGGACCTGCCTCTGGACACTCTGCCGATCCCGCGGCTGATCGAGGTGGTTGAAAGCGGCGACGGGCCGGACATGGCCGGCTTGCGGCTGAGGCTTGCGGCAGAGGCGCCGGGCGCGGTGCTGGACGACCATTCCCGTTGGCGCAAGCCCCTGATCTCGGCGGCGTCGCGGTTGCGGGCGCTGGGCGTTTTCTCGATCCTTCTGATCCTCGGATCGACCGCCGCCATGATCACGCTTGCGGCGCAGTCCGCGCTGGCGGCCAACGCGCAGGTCATCACGGTCGTGCGCCTGATCGGAGCAAGGGACGCCTATATCGTGCGCGCTTTCGTGCGCCGCTTTACCCTGCGCGCCCTTTTCGGGGCGCTGTTCGGAACGGTGCTGGCGATGCTGTCGATCTACTTCCTGCCATCGGCCGCAGACGAGGGCGCCTTCCTGACCGGACTCGGCTTTCAGGGTTGGCACTGGGTGTTGCCGGTGGTTGTGCCGGTGATCGCGGCGGTACTGGCTTTCTGGGCAACACGGATCGCCGCCTTTCGTGTGCTCAGGAGGATGGCATGATGGCCTATCTGCTACAATACATCCGCTCGGTCCTGTTCATATGCCTGATGTATCTGTGGATGGCGGTGCTCGGACTAATCGGCGCGCCTTTCGCGGCCATGTCGCGGGACAAGGCTTTCTGGATCGTGAAACTCTACGCCCGTTCTGTAGTTTGGCTGCTGCGGGTGTTGTGCAATATCAGGATCGAGGTGCGCGGAGAAATTCCCGAAGGCGACGTTATCGTGGTCTCGAAGCACCAGTCGTTTCTGGATGTGATCCTGCACGCGATGCTGGTTCCGCGGGTGAATTTCATCATGAAGCGCGAACTGCTCCATGTGCCGGTTCTCGGTTTCTATGCCAAGCGCCTCGGCGTGGCGCCGGTGCGGCGCGGCGACAAGGCCAAGGCGATGAAAAAGATGGTGGCCGATGTGCAAAACGGAGACGGCGTGCCAACGCAGTTGATCATCTATCCGCAGGGCACGCGCGTGCCGCCGGGGGTCCACAAGCCTTACAAGGTCGGTGCGGGTGTTCTATATGAAAAGTTCGGCAAGCCTTGTGTTCCGGCCGCGACCAATGTGGGCGTATTCTGGCCGAAGCGCGGGTTTTACCGCAAGCCGGGGACGGTCGTGATGCATTACATGCCTGCGATGCCGGCGGGGCTTACGCTGAAGCAGTTCATGCGCCAGATGGAAGAGACGATCGAAACCGAGTCCGACGCGCTGATGCGCGAGGCGGGGTTCGAGCCGAAGGCCTAGTTAGGCGGCTGGCAGGGTCAAGCGCAGAACGCGCTCACCGGTGGGCGCGTGCACATAGTCGTCCGCATCGACAAAGCCGTAGCGGTCGTAAAACCTCCGCCCGATGGCGTTGGCCATGAAAACGTCGAGCTCCAGCGTTCTCCGTTCCGCCACGGCCTTGTCCATCAACGCCTTGCCGATCCGGCGTCCGTGATGGTCCGGGGCTAAAAA
>JAHEFH010000122.1:5869-9039 GCA_024640245.1 Paracoccaceae bacterium
TCGGCGGCCTCGCGCATCTTCGCGGCGTTTTTCCACAGGATCGAGGCGCAGCCTTCGGGCGAGATGACGGAATAGATCGAATGTTCCAGCATCGCCACGCGATCGGCGGTGGCGAAGGCTACGGCTCCGCCGGAGCCGCCCTCACCGATGATCACGGAGATCACGGGAACGCCGACCTGCAGGCATTTCTCGGTCGACCGCGCGATGGCCTCCGACTGGCCGCGTTCCTCGGCGCCCTTGCCGGGGTAGGCGCCCGGCGTGTCCACGAGCGTGATGATCGGCAGGCCGAAACGGTCGGCGAGGTCCATCAGGCGGATTGCCTTGCGATAGCCTTCGGGACGGGCCATGCCGAAATTGTGGTGGATGCGCGACTGGGTGTCGTTGCCCTTTTCATGGCCCATGACCACGACAGGTTGGTCCTGAAACCGTGCCAGACCGCCCAGAACTGCGCTGTCGTCGGCAAAGTTGCGATCGCCGGCCAGCGGCGTGTATTCGGTGAACAGCGCCTCGATATAGTCCGAGCAATGCGGTCTGTCCGGATGGCGCGCGACCTGGCATTTCCGCCAGGGCGACAAGTCCTTGTACATGTTCGACAGCAGGGTTTGGGCCTTCTTGTCGAGGGCCCTGGCCTCTTTTTCCAGATCCATATCTTCTTCGCTCTGCGCGGCGAGTGCACGCAATTCCGCAGCTTTGCCTTCTATTTCGGAAAGCGGCTTTTCGAACTCGAGATAATTCTGCATCCGGGTGGGGCTCCTGTTCTTTTAAATACGAATATATGCCGAGAGCCAGTGCCGATTGCAACGACTATCGGTTATTCGCAAATTCACTGCAGGTCGGCGAAAGCGTCCTGCATGCGGGCGACCGCCTCGACGATGCGGGCCCGCTGGGTGCCGATGTTGAACCGCAGGTAGCTGTCGCCGCCGAGCCCGAATGTCTCTCCGTGGCTTGCGGCGATGCGCGCACGCTTCTGGACGCGCTCGATAAACTCCGCCTTGGCCATGCCGGTGTCGGAAAAATCAACCCAGCTGAGGTAGGTGGCTTGCATCGGCATGAATTCCAGGCCCGGTATGGCATTGATGCCATCACTGAAGATACGGCGGTTCTCGTCCAGGTAGACCATAAGCGCATCCACCCAATCGTCGCCATGGTCATAACTCGCCCGCGTCATGTTGATGCCGACGATATTGGAAGAGATGCTCATGGCGTGCAGGGCGCCTTGAAATTTCCGGCGCAGGGCGTGATCCGATATGATCACCTGCGCGGTATGGTTGCCGGCGATGTTGAACACCTTGCTGGGCGCCGTGGTCATGATCAGCCGGTCGGCGATCTCGGGCGCGGCGACCGGCATCGGGGTGTGCGTATGGCCGGGGTAGATCAGGTCGTGGTGGATTTCGTCGGCGATCAGCAGCAGGTCGCGGTCGGCGCAGAAGCGTGCCAGATCGCGCTGTTCCCCGACCGTCCAGATGCGCCCGCCCGGATTGTGAGGCGAGCAGAAGATCACCATTTTCTCGGAGCCGTCAAGCTGGTCGGCATAGGCCTCCAGATCCATGTGATAGACACCGTCGATCAGGGCCAGCGGGCATTCCACGACCTGCCGTCCGGCCGCTTTGATGACACGCGCGAAGGCGTGGTATACGGGCGTGAACAGCACGATCTTGTCGCCCGGTTCGGTAAAGGCGGCGAGGCAGAGCCCGATGCCGTTGACCACGCCGTGGGTCGTAGAAATCCAGCTCGGATCGACGGTCCAGCCATGCCGACGGTGCATCCAGCTGCTGATCGCGCCCAGATAGCCCTCGTCGTCCATGTGATAAGTATACATGCCGCGTTCGTTCAGCGCCGTCACCGCGTCCAGCGCCGCCTGTGGCGGGTGGAAATCCATGTCGGCGACCCACATGGCGATGCCGTCGTCGGGCGAAACGCCGTAGAGCCGCTCCATCTTGTCCCACTTGGTCGCGTTGGTTCCGCGGCAGTCAATGATCTCGTCGAAATTCATGGGTCGTGCTCCTGTTACAGCAGGGGCAAATTAGCGCTGCAGTCTGCCGGTGCAAGCGGAAAACGCCGGTTTCGAACGGTCGGCGGCGACTTGGTGATCTTGCATAGGACGGCATTTCTCCTATCTATCTATTGCACCAACCACAGGATTTAATTACACCCGCCGCCATGTCGATATTGCCTATCTTGCTTCATCCCGATGCCCACCTGAAAAAGGTCTGCGCCCCGATCGCCTCGGTCGATGCCGAGGTGAAGGCTCTGGCCGCGAACATGCTCGCGACCATGTATGACGCGCCCGGCGTCGGGCTGGCTGGTCCGCAGGTCGGCATACTGAAGCGCATTCTGGTTATGGATTGTTCCGGACGCGAGGAAGAAGAGCCGAACCCGACGGTCATCATCAACCCGCAGATCGTCTGGTCCAGCGAGGAAGAGAGCGTCTATAACGAAGGTTGCCTGTCGCTGCCTGAACTTTACGAGGACGTGATCCGGCCCGCCGAGGTGCGCGTGCAGTTCCTCGACCAGACGGGCGCGGAGCGGGAAAAACATTACAAGGGCCTCTGGGCCACCTGCGTGCAGCACGAGATCGACCATCTGGACGGCGTGCTGTTCATAGACCACCTGTCGCGGATGAAGCGTTCGATGCTGACCAAGAAGATGATCAAATACAAGAAAGACCTGCTCAAGGAAGAGGATGACGGCTGATGGCCGTCCGCCGCTTTCTGAGCTATCCCGACAAGCGCTTGTGCACGGTCTGTGCGCGGGTCGAAGCGGTGACCGAACGGGAGCACGGCATCTGGCAGGACATGCTGGACACGATGTATGCCATGCCCGGCGTCGGGCTGGCCGCCTGCCAGATCGGACAGATGGTGCGGCTCGCGGTGGTGGATTGTTCCGCGGCGCATGACGAACCGGTGCGGATGGCCAATCCGGAGTTGCTGCACGCCTCGGTCAAGCTGCGCGAGCACGAAGAGGGCAGCCCGAACCTGCCGGGGGTCTGGGCCAAGGTGTCGCGCCCGCGCGCCGTGACCGTGCGCTATCTGGACGAAAGCGGCGAGACCGTCGAGCGCGACTTCGTCGGGTTGTGGGCAACCTCCGTGCAGCACCAGATCGATCACCTGAACGGCAAGCTGTACTTCGACCACCTAAGCCCCGTCAAACGCAAGATGCTGCTGGCCAAG
>JAHEFH010000015.1 GCA_024640245.1 Paracoccaceae bacterium
AGCGCGCGGGCGTATTTTTCCAATGGAGTAGTGTCGGATTGCGCCAGAACCGCGCCCGATGTCGCCGACCATTCGATCAGCGCGCCGGTCTTGTTGGCCTGCAATTCCGTGATCTGCGACAGGTCCAGCGGTGTCAGCGCTGTTTCCGCCGCGATGTCCTGCACCTGCCCCAGCACCATGCCGTCCGCGCCCGCCGCCTTCGCCAGGCGCGCGATCAGCGCCAGCCGCACCTCTGCCGACGGCGCGGTCGCCACATCGGCCAGAAAACCGAAAGCGAGGGTCTGCAGTGCGTCACCGACCAGAACCGCTGTCGCCTCGTCCCATTTGACATGTACCGTCGGCAAGCCGCGGCGCAGGGCATCGTCGTCCATGCAGGGCAGGTCGTCGTGCACAAGGGAATAGGCATGAACGCATTCGATAGCGGCCGCGACGCGTAGGGACTGCGGATCGGGAATACCGAACAGCCGCGCCGACTCCAGCACCAGAAAGCCGCGTAGCCGCTTGCCGCCGTTCAGCACAGCATAGCGCATCGCACCTGGCAGTTGCGTGTCGTCGGAGGCGGGTAACAATTCATCCAGCGTGGCCTCGACCAGGCCCGCGTTTTCGCGCAGATGATCCGGGAAGGTGCGTGTCACCGGTCGTCAGCCCTCGACCGGCTTGGTTCCGTCGGGCTTGCCATTGGCTCCGAGGGTGATCTGGGCGACCTTTTCCTCGGCGGCCTTCAGCTTGGCTTCGCAATGCCGCTTCAGTTCCGCGCCGCGATCATAGAGCCGGATCGAATCGTCCAGAGCGACCTGCGAACTTTCCAACTTGTTGACCAGCGTTTCCAGCTCTGCCATCGCTTCTTCGAAGCTCATTTCGGAAACGGGTTTCTCGGTCATCGGTCGTGCTCCATCAAAACTTTCAAATGCGCGGCGACAGAGTCCGCCAGCGCTTCCAGATCATAGCCCCCCTCCAGTACCGATACCACGCGCCCGTCGCAAGCCTCTGCCGCGAAATCGCAGAGGAGTCGGGTGACTTCGGAAAAGTCCGAGGTTTCGAAATCCAGTCCGGCCAGCGGATCGGCGCGGTGGCCGTCGAAGCCGGCGGAGATGATCAGTAATTCCGGCTTGAATCTTCGCACTGCCGGCAGGATCGACTGCCGGTAAGCGTTGATCAGGGCGGACCCGTCGGCGCCGGAATTGAGCGGCACGTTCAGGATGTTGTTATGTGCGCCTCTGTCCGACGGATAGCCAGTGCCGGGATAGAGTGGCATCTGGTGCGTCGAGGCGAAAAAGATGCCCGGATCGTTCCAGACCAGATCCTGCGTGCCGTTGCCGTGGTGCACGTCGAAATCGACGATCGCGACCCGGTCCAGTCCGCGGATTTGGATTGCATGCTTGGCGGCAATCGCAACGTTACCGAACAGGCAGAAGCCCATGGCAGTTGAGGTTTCGGCATGGTGCCCGGGCGGGCGCGTGGCGCAAAAGGCGTTGTCGGCCATGCCGTCCAGAACCAGATCGACCGCCTTGGCCGCCGCGCCAACGCCGCGCAGGGCGGCGTTCAGGCTGCCCGGCGACAGATAGGTGTCGGCGTCCAGCGGAACGATCCCACTGTCGGGGACCGAGGATTCGATCCGCGTATAATAGGCCAGCGGGTGCGCCAGCAACACCTGGTCAACGGTCCCGAGCGGGGCCTCTATCCGGTCGAGGCCGGAAAACTCCGGAGTGTCGATTCGGGCCAGAATGGCCTCCAACCGCTCCACCCTTTCGGGGTGGCCGCTTGGCGTCAGGTGATCGAGGCAGTCTGGATGGGTAAGAAAAGCTGTTGTCATAGTTCAGTCCGGTGAAAGCATGTAACCCGCACCGCGCACGGTTTGCAGGTAGCGAGGATTTTTTGGGTCGGATTCGATCTTGCGGCGAAGGCGGGTAATCTGGACGTCGACAGCACGTTCCTGCGCTTGACCGTCATCGCGGCCAAGTTCCTCTACCAGCTTGGCGCGGCTGACGGCCGTGTGGGGTGCAGCGGAAAATATCCGCATCAGGGTCGATTCGGTCGCGGTCAGTCGGATGATCTCGCCGCCGCGCCATAACTCGCCACGCGTCAGGTCATAGCGCGTGTCGCCCATCTGGATCGTTTTCGGCGGTTCGTTGGCGGGCGCTTCGGCCGGGCTGCGGCGCAGGATTGCGTTGATCCGTAGCACCAGTTCCTTGGGTTCGAAAGGCTTGGTCAGATAATCGTCGGCGCCGGATTCCAGCCCCAGAATGCGCTCGTGAGACTCCGCCTTGGCGGTCAGCAGCAGGATCGGCGTTGATATTTCTTCGCGCAGCGAGGCGGTCAGGCTTATGCCGTCCTCGCCCGGCATCATCACGTCCAGAACGATCAGGTCGAATTCCAGCCCCTGAAGCAACCGGCGGGCGTGGGCGGCATCGCGCGCCGGTGTCACCCAGTAGCCGTGACGGCTCAGAAATTTCTGCAAAAGGGTGCGGATGCGCTCGTCGTCATCGACAATCAGGATGTGGGCGTCTTGCTGCATACTCGCTCCTTAATTCAACCACTTATCAGCTTCTTAACATAGGTGCGCTTATCGAGGTCTATGATATTTTCAAGGACGCGCCGGAAACCCTGAACCGCGTCGGGGCCAGCCGCCTTGTAGGC
This sequence comes from Paracoccaceae bacterium, assembly GCA_024640245.1. Taxonomy (GTDB): domain Bacteria; phylum Pseudomonadota; class Alphaproteobacteria; order Rhodobacterales; family Rhodobacteraceae; genus Amylibacter. The sequence goes on from JAHEFH010000015.1 coordinate 2,638, forward strand.
CGCGCGCATGCGGTTGCGCTGGGCCTTGGACAGTTGGCGTTCCAGCAAGTTGCCTTCCTCGGTCAGAAACAGGTTGCGCTCGCGCCGGTCGATCTTGCCGACGCGGCTGTCGATCAGCCCGTCGCTGACAAGCTGCCGCAAGACACGGTTCAGCGACTGTTTCGTCACACCGAGGATATCCAGTAGGGCATTGACCGTGATGCCGGGGTGCCGGTTCACGAAATGGATGGCGCGGTGATGGGCGCGACCGTAGGTGTAATTCTCGAGAATCTTGTCAGGATCGGAGGTGAAGCCGCGGTAGGCGAAGAACATGAGCTCGATGCCCTGCAACAGTTGGTCGTCTGTCAGAAACAGGAGGCTGTCGCCGCTAGAATCGGCTCCGGAATGGTCTGGCATGGCGGTTCCTCGCATATTGTTTCCCTGTCGCATCCAATTTACGTCAGTATTATTGACTTTCCAAGAATCAAATGGTAGCTCAAAAACTGTTTTGTGCAACTACATGTCAAATTCAAGATGATTTGAGTAATTTTGTTGCGCAAGAGGTTTAGAGAAGGGAAAACCTATGGCTACTGGCTATGATGATCGTGACGGGCAAATCTGGATGGATGGAAAACTTGTGCCATGGCGGGACGCCAAGGTGCATATTCTGACCCATGCGCTGCACTATGCTTCGTCCGTGTTCGAGGGCGAACGCTGCTACAACGGCAAGATTTTCCGCAGCCGGGACCATTCCGAGCGTTTGCGCTTTTCGGGCAAGTGCCTCGATTTCGACATTCCCTACAGTGTCGACCAGATCGAAGAGGCGAAGCAGGCGGTTCTGAAGGCCAACAACCTGACAGACGCCTATGTTCGCGCAATCGCGTGGCGCGGCGCCGGCGAAGATATGGGTGTCGCATCCAAGCGCAATCCGGTCCGCATGGCGGTCGCTGCCTGGGAATGGGGCAACTACTATGGCGATGCCAAGATGAAGGGCGCCAAGCTCGACATCGCGAAATGGAAGCGTCCGAGCCCGGAAACCATCCCGCATCAGGCGAAGGCCGCCGGTCTTTATATGATCTGCACCATGTCGAAACACGCCGCAGAGGCCAAAGGCTGTTCGGATGCGATGATGTTCGACTATCGCGGTTATGTCGCCGAGGCGACAGGCGCGAACATCTTCTTCGTCAAGAACGGAGAGGTCCATACGCCCAAGCCGGATTGCTTCCTGAACGGCCTGACCCGCCAGACAGTTGTCGGCATGCTGGGCGAAAAGGGCATCAAGGTCATCGAGCGCCACATCATGCCGGAAGAGCTGGAAAGCTTCGAGCAGTGCTGGCTGACCGGAACGGCCGCAGAGGTGACACCTGTCGGCAAGATCGGCGACTATAACTTCGAGGTCGGCGAACTGACACGTTCGGTCGCCCTCGACTATGAAAAACTGGTGCGCGCCCAATAGGCCGCACCCTTTCCCAAATTTGACACCTGATCGGGGCAAGACTTGTTAGATATTGAAACCTTTGGTACGATTCCCGTACCTCAGCGCCGGAGTGCGGCGCGCAATATGGAGGACTCGGTTCTGGGTGACCCTGTCAATACGATGCAATCCGCATCGGAAAAAAACATTCCGAGCATGTCTTTGCTCGATCTGGTTCTGAATACACTGAAAGACGACAAGGCCGAAGACATCATCACGATCGATCTGGCCGGAAAATCGACGATAGCCGACTACATGGTCGTGGCAAGCGGGCGATCCACCCGTCAGGTCAGCGCAATCGCCGACAAATTGTCCCGCAAGCTGAAAGAGGTTTTTGGCATTCCTGTGCGCATGGAAGGCAAGGGTGCCGGCGACTGGGTGCTGATCGACGCGGGCGATGTTATCGTTCATGTATTCCGCCCCGAAGTGCGCGATTTCTACCAGTTGGAAAAAATGTGGCAACCGATGCCAGAGGCATCACAGGCCTAGCCGGGTATGAGGCTGCACCTGTGTGTCGTGGGCCGTTTGCGCAACGGGCCCGAAAAGGACTTGTTCTCTGACTATATCGACCGTTTCGAGAAAACCGGGCGGGGCATGGGCCTCGGTCCGGTCGAAGTCGTGGAGGTCGAGGACCGCAAAGGCGGCGGCATGAAGGCCGAAGCCGAGTTGCTGATGCGCGCGATCCCCAAGGGCGCTGTCATGCTGGCGATGGACGAGCGCGGCAAGACGCAAACCTCTCCGCAATTCGCGCGGCAACTGGCAAAATGGCGCGACGACGGTGTACAGTCGCTGGCCATTGTTATCGGTGGCGCCGACGGCCTGGCGCCGGAATTACGGGCGCAGGCGGATATATCCCTGTCCTTCGGCAAGATGGTCTGGCCGCATATGCTGGCGCGCGTCATGCTGGCCGAACAGCTCTACCGCGCTGCATCAATTTTGGGCGGCAGTCCCTATCATCGCGTCTGACGGTTGCGCGATACCCCGCGCCTGTTCTAAGACTGTGGCGTAATCAACCGAACGGACATTCCCGATGACGACACCAAGGCCTGTAGTGCTGTGTATCCTTGATGGCTGGGGTCTGAGCGAAGAGGTCGAAGGCAATGCCGTCGCGCAGGCCGAAACCCCGAATTTCGACGGCCTCATGGCGACCTGCCCGCATGACACGCTGATCACCTTTGGTCCCGATGTCGGACTGCCTGTCGGGCAGATGGGAAATTCCGAGGTCGGCCATATGAATATCGGCGCCGGGCGCGTGGTCGAAATGGACCTGCGCCGCATCGACGCCAGCATAGAGCGAGGCGATTTCGCCAACCTGCCGGGCATCGAGCGGTTCGTCGCCGCGATGAAGAAATCGGGCGGCAAGGCGCATCTGTGCGGGGTCCTGTCGGACGGTGGCGTGCACAGCCATATCCTGCACATGATCGCGACGGCGGAAGCCCTGTCCGAAGCCGGCATCCCGACCGTGATCCATGCCTTTGGCGATGGCCGCGATGTTGCGCCAAAATCGGCGCTGCTATATCTGGACCAGCTGGAGGCTGCCCTGCCGGCCGGCGTGACAATCGGAACGGTTTCGGGGCGCTATTTTGCCATGGACCGCGATAACCGCTGGGACCGCGTCGAGCGCGCGTTCAAGGCCATCGTCAAGGCCGAGGGCAAGACCGCGACCGACGCCCGCGGCGCGATCGAGAACGGCTATGCCTCGGGAACCAGCGACGAGTTCATCGCGCCGACCGTGCTGGACGGCTACGACGGCATGAAGGATGGCGATGGGCTGTTGTTCCTGAATTTCCGTGCCGACCGAGCGCGAGAAATCCTTTCGGCCATCGCCGATCCCGAGTTCGACGGTTTCGAAACCGGCCCGCGGCCAAACCTGGCGATTGTCAGCGGCCTTGCCGAATACTCTGTGCGGCACAGCACTTATATGGACTGTGTCTTTCCGGATCAGGAACTGACCAACACGCTCGGCGATTGGCTGGCGAAACACGGCAAGAAACAGTTCCGCATCGCCGAGACCGAGAAATATCCCCATGTCACCTTTTTCTTCAACGGTGGCATCGAGGTTCCGTCGGATGGCGAGGACCGCTATCTGGCGCCCAGCCCGAAGGTTGCGACCTATGACATGCAACCGGAAATGTCCGCTGCGGAAGTTACGGAGCATTTGACGGGCGCGATTTCCAGCGGGCACTATGACCTGATCGTCGTTAACTACGCCAACCCCGACATGGTCGGCCACACCGGCGACCTAGAAGCCGCCAAGAAAGCCTGCGCCGCAGTCGACACCGGATTGGGACAAGTGTTGCAGGCGCTGGAAAGACAGGGCGGCGCGATGATCGTGACCGCGGATCACGGCAATTGCGAAACCATGATAGACAAGAAAACCGGCGGTCCGCATACAGCGCATACGACCAATCCGGTGCCGGTGATCCTGGTAGGAGGTCCGAAAGGCGTCGGCCTGCGATCCGGCGGGCGACTCGGCGATCTGGCCCCGACCTTGCTGGAACTGATGGGGATGCCACAACCTTCTGAAATGACCGGAAAGAGCCTGCTACAGAAATGAAAAACATCCGGCTCCTGATTGCGGCGGTTGGTCTGGCCTTGTCCGGACCGGCGCCGCTTTGGGCCGAACAGGCGCCGGTCGAGCGGGCGCATCAGGCAACCGAGGCGCTGAAAGCCGCGGCAGAACTGATGACAAGGGCCGAGAGCGGCAGTGATCGGATCGCCGCCCTGACCGAGGCGATCCGCGCCTATGAACACGGGCTGACCGCGATGCGCGAGGGGTTGCGCGCCGCGGCCATCCGCGAGCGTTACCTGACGCTGGACTTCGAGAGCCGTCGTGAACAACTGAGCCAGTTGCTGGGTGTATTGCAAACGTTGGAACGGGCGACCACGCCGTTGCTCCTGATCCATCCGACCGGACCGGTAGGCACGGCACGATCAGGCATGATGATGTCTGAGGTGACGCCTGCCCTGAACCATCAGGCCGAGGATTTGCGCGCACAATTGCAGGAGCTTGCCGCCTTGCAGGAGTTCCAGAAGGCAGCTGAACATGACCTTGAATGGGGTCTGTCGGGCGTCCAGCAGGCGCGGGTGAACCTGTCGCAGGCGATCAATGACAGGGTGGACCTGCCACGACGCTTTGCCGACGATCCCGTAAGGGTGCAGATACTGGTCGACAACAGCAAGACCCTGCAGAGCTTTGCCGACAAGCTGCTGGAGGTCGAGGCCACGGACCCCGTGGACGATGCCGCGCCGTTCGACGATGCTTTTGGCAAGCTGCCCCTTCCCGCGGAGGGAACGGTTCTGCGTGGCTTTAACGAAGTTGATGCCGCAGGGCTCAAACGACCCGGCATCGTGCTCAGCACAAGACCTCTGTCGCTGATCACCGCACCATGGGCCGCGACCGTAAGATATGCCGGACCTTTCCTCGATTACGGAAATGTTATTATCCTCGAACCCGATGCATCGTATTTAATGGTTTTGGCGGGACTGGATCAGGTCTATGTAGAACTGGGACAGATTTTGGATCAGGGCGAACCGGTTGGCTTGTTGGGTGGATCCCAGCCTGCCACGGAAGAATTTTTGATCGAGGCGTCACATGGTGGTGGTACTATTGATCAGAAAACGCTCTATATAGAGATCAGAAAAGACGGAACGCCAACCGATCCCGCAAAATGGTTTGCAGTCGGAAATAATTAGGAAGACCCATGAAAAAATTGATTATCGCTGCAATGATCGGAACGCTGGGTGGCGTGGTCTTGACGACACAGCTTACCATGCCTCTGATTGCACAGGAAACAGACCGGGCCAAATCCACCTATGAGCAGCTCGATCTGTTCGGCGATATCTTTGAGAGAATTCGCTCGGCTTATGTGGAGCCGGTGGACGAAGGAAAGTTGATCGAAAGCGCGATCAACGGCATGCTGACCTCGCTCGACCCGCATTCCAGCTATATGCCTCCAGAGGATTTCGACAACATGCGGGTTCAGACCCGTGGCGAATTCGGCGGCCTTGGCATCGAGGTGACGCAGGAAAACGGATTTGTGAAAGTGGTTTCTCCGATTGACGATACGCCGGCGGCAGAGGCCGGCGTCCAGGCTGGCGACTTCATCACTAAAGTTGATGGTGAATCGACGCTGGGCATGACGCTAGACGATGCGGTCGAACTGATGCGTGGTCCCGTCGGGGCCGAGATCGTGATCACCATCGTTCGCGAGGGCATCGAGGAACCATTCGACGTGACCATTGTCCGCGACGTGATCAAGATCCGTGCCGTGAGAGCCCGTTCCGAAGGCGAAACCGTCGTGCTGCGGGTGTCGTCCTTCACTGACCAGACCTTCACGAACCTCGAAGACGGGCTAAAAGAGACTGTCACCGATCTGGGCGGGATCGACAAGGTGAACGGCTTTGTCATCGACTTGCGCAACAACCCCGGCGGCTTGCTGAACCAGGCCGTACTGGTTGCCGACGCATTCCTTGACAAGGGCGAGATTGTTTCGACCCGTGGCCGTGAGCCCGGCGACAGCGACCGGTTCAACGCGACCGAGGGCGATCTGGCACAGGGCAAGCCGGTGGTCGTTCTGATCAACGGCGGTTCGGCATCGGCATCCGAGATCGTGGCCGGTGCCCTGCAGGATCACCAGCGCGCGGTCGTTATCGGCACGCGCAGCTTTGGCAAGGGTTCGGTCCAGACAATCATGCCCCTGCAGGGTGACGGTGCGATCCGGCTGACCACGGCGCGCTATTACACCCCGTCGGGCCGGTCGATCCAGGCGCTGGGCGTTTCGCCCGATATCGTGGTCGATCAGCGACCGCCGTCGGACGCTACCGACGAGGAAAAGGACAGCGCCAACCAGCGATTCGAGGCCGACCTGCGCGGTGCGCTGAGCAATGACAGCCTGACCGAGGATGAAAAGAAGCAACTGGAAGCCGAGCGGAAGGCACAGGAAGAGGTCGCGAAACTGCGCGATCGGGATTACCAGCTGGCATATGCGCTGGATGTGCTGAGAGGACTTTCGGTATTGAACGGACCCAAATAAAAAGCGAGGCGATTGCGATGCCCCTGCCAGACGTGCGGAGGTGTAAATGACCGAGGATGAAATTCTGGCGCTGCCCTACAGGCCTTGCGTCGGCATCATGGTGTGCAATCGTTTCGGCGGCATTTTTGCGGGGCAGCGGCTCGACAGCAGTTACGACGCGTGGCAGATGCCGCAGGGTGGCATCGAGCCGGGCGAGGATCCGCGCGACGCGGCCCTGCGCGAACTGGAGGAAGAGACCGGCATTTTGGCAGACGCCGTCGAGATCGTGGCCGAGACTCAGGACTGGATTCCCTATGACCTGCCGTATCACTTGGTGCCGCGACTGTGGAAAGGTCGTTACCGCGGCCAGAAACAGCGCTGGTTCCTGATGCGGTTCAGCGGCGAAGACAGCATGATCAATATCCGGACCGAAGTCCCCGAGTTCAGCCGCTGGTGCTGGCTGCGGCCCGAGGAACTGCTGGACCGGATCGTGCCGTTCAAGCGCAAAACCTATGCTCAGGTGATCCGCGAATTCAAGACCCAAGTCGAATAGTGACGAGCGCTCCTGAACCGGATCTCCCGGTTCAGATGCGGGTTTAAACCGACTCCACAAAAGAACAAAACATGAATATAGTGTTGGGATGTCTTTTGCGGAACTCTGTATCACCTCCAATTTTTCCTTCCTGACCGGGGCGTCGCACCCGCAGGAATACGCACGTCAGGCAGCTGCTTTCGCAATGGCGGGCTTTGCTGTGGCCGACGAGAATTCCGTGACCGGCATCGTTCGGGCGCATATGGAGTTGCGCGATATTGTGCGCGAAGATCGGGAGGAGGCGGGGACATACCCCGTGATCCCGCGACTGTTGCCCGCCGCGCGTATCGTCACGGAAGACAGGTTTTCGGTGACGGTGCTGCCGACTGACCGCCCCGCCTGGGGGCGGCTCTGCCGGATGCTGTCCATCGGGCGGCGGCGGGTCGAGAAAGGCCGGTGCCTGCTGTATCTTCAGGATCTGCTGGACTGGGGAACAGGGCAGATACTGCTGCTGCATCCCGAGCTCGAATCGTCTGGCTGGGCGGATCAGGCCAGCCGTCTGGGCAAGGCGTTCCCACAGAACTGCTTCATGGTGATGGCGCCGCGCTATGACGGGCAGGACGGTGACCGTTTTGCCCGTATTCGCGCCTTGGCTGATGCGCTGGACCTGCCGCCCGTCGCCTCGGCCTGTCCGGTGATGCACGACCGAATGCGCCGGCAACTGGCCGATTTGCTGACCTGCATCCGCGAGGGGCTGCGCATCGACCAGATCGGAGCCAAGGCACAATCCAACGCCGAACGCCGCTTGCGGTCGGAGGCCGAAATGCTGCGCCTGTTCCGCGGTCACGCCGACGCGGTGCATCGCGCCGGAGAGGTCGCGGCGCGCTGCCGGTTCTCGCTCGACGAGTTGCGCTATGAATACCCGTCCGAGATCAGCGTCGGCGAAAGCCCGCAACTGCGGCTCGACCGGCTGGCTCGCGCCGGTCTGAAGTGGCGCTATCCCGAGGGCGTGCCGGAGCGCGTGCGCGGTATGCTGGAACACGAGTTGGCGCTTATCGGCAAGCTCGACTACGCGCCCTATTTCCTGACGGTGCACGATGTGGTGGAATTCGCCCGCTCACGCGGCATCCTGTGTCAGGGGCGCGGATCGGCGGCCAATTCGGTGGTGTGCTTTGCGCTGGGCGTGACCTCTGTCTCGCCCGAGGTCGGCACCATGGTGTTCGAGCGTTTCGTATCCGAGGCCCGCGACGAGCCGCCCGATATCGACGTGGATTTCGAGCACGAGCGCCGCGAAGAGGTGATCCAGTATATCTATGAACGCTACGGCCGCCACCGCGCCGGGCTTTGCGCCACGGTGATCCATTACCGCGGAAAACGCGCGATCCGCGAGGTTGGCCGCGCCATGGGCCTGTCGGGGGACACCATCGCGGCGCTGTCCTCGCAGCTGTGGGGCTGGGGAGGCAAGAGCGGCCCACCCGAGGCGCAGTTGCGCGAGATCGGGTTGAACCCCAAGGACAGCCGCCTGAAACAGACACTTGATCTGGTCAGCCAGATCACCGGCTTTCCGCGCCACCTGTCGCAGCACGTCGGCGGCTTTATCATGACCGAGGGCAGGCTGGACGAACTGGTGCCGATCGAGAACGCCGCCATGGCCGACCGGACGGTGATCTGCTGGGACAAGGACGACATTGACGCGCTGGGGATTCTCAAGGTCGACGTGCTGTCGCTCGGTATGTTAACTTGTATCCGTAAATCATTTGATTTATTGAATAAACATTTTGGTATAGACTCTACACTGGCCACCCTGCCATCCGAGGACCCGCAGGTCTATGACATGCTTTGCGAGGCCGACAGCGTCGGGGTGTTCCAGGTCGAGAGCCGCGCCCAGATGAACTTCCTGCCGCGTATGCGGCCGCGCTGTTTCTACGATCTGGTGATCGAAGTGGCGATCGTACGGCCCGGTCCGATTCAGGGCGACATGGTGCATCCCTATCTGCGCCGGCGGCGCGGTGAGGAGGAGGTCACCTTTCCCTCGGACGACCTTGGCGCGGTGCTGGGCAAGACGCTCGGCGTGCCGCTGTTTCAGGAACAGGCGATGCAGATCGCGATCATCGGTGCCGGGTTCTCGCCCGAGGAAGCCGACCGCCTGCGCCGCGCATTGGCGACGTTCAAGAAAACCGGAACCATCCACCTGTTCCGCGAACGCTTCATCACCGGCATGCTGAAAAACGGCTACGAGACGGATTTTGCCGAACGCTGTTTTTCCCAGATCGAGGGTTTTGGTGAATACGGTTTCCCCGAAAGCCATGCCGCCAGTTTCGCGCTGCTGGTTTATGCCTCGGCCTGGCTCAAGAAACACCATCCGGGGATTTTCGCCTGCGCGCTTCTGAACTCGCAGCCGATGGGATTCTATGCTCCGGCGCAGATCGTCCGCGATGCCCATCAACACGGGGTCGAGGTGCGCCCCGTCTGCATCAATGCCAGTTTCTGGGACAATGTGATGGAACCGGACGGCAAGGGAAGCCTGGCGCTGCGGCTCGGTTTTCGCCAAATCAAGGCGATGCGAGAGGACGAAGCGACATGGATCTGCGCCGCGCGCGGCAACGGCTATCGTCAGGTCGAAGATATCTGGCGCAAGGCCGGAACCGCGCCGCGAATTCTGACCGTTCTGGCGGAGGCCGACGCCTTCTTATCCCTTGGCTTGTCGCGGCGCGAGGCCCTGTGGCAGGCGCAGGCGATCAGGGATGCGGAACCCCTGCCGCTGTTTGCCCGTGATCTGGAGGGCGAAGGGTTGGTCGAGCCCGATGTGATCCTGCCGGAAATGACCGAGGGAGAGCATGTAGTCGAGGACTATGTCTCGATGCGTCTGACCCTGCGATCGCACCCGATGGCGCTGTTGCGCAAGTACCTGACTCCGCCGATCGGGGACGGGGCCGAACTTCCTGTTTCCAGAGGCGCGCAGAACGTCTAACAATATATCGCAACGATTTGTTCCCAGTATGAACGTAGAGGCAGAAAGAAGACATGAGGATTCTAAAAAAATTGTTCGGATCATCGGATGTTCAGCCGCCGCCGGCCGTGTTTACGGCGCCGATCGAGCCGAACAGGCCACTCTATGTTATCGGCGACATCCACGGGCGTGCCGATCTGCTGTCAAAAATGCTCGACCGTCTGGCCGACATCCGCGAAGCGGATTCCGATCTGGTGTTCGTCGGCGATATCGTGGACCGCGGCGACGACAGCGCCCTCACCCTGTCGACGATCAAGGACATCACCGGAAATCCGGAGAACGCCGCGCATTGCCTGATGGGCAATCATGAAAAGATGTTGCTGGACTTTCTGGACGAACCCACCGTCAAGGGCGCCCGCTGGTTGCAGTACGGCGGATTGCAGACGCTGATGAGTTTCGGGCTGCGACAAGTCACCGAACGGGCGAACGAAGAGGTTCTGCTCGCCGCCCGCGACGTTTTTGCCGAAAGCCTGCCGAAAGAGACCCAGACATGGCTGCGCGAATTGCCGCTGCGTTTTGCCAGCGGAAACGTCTCTGTGGTGCATGCCGCCGCCGACCCGGACGTGCCGGTGGACCAGCAATCCGCGCGCGTCCTTCTGTGGGGTCATAACAAGTTCATCGAGAAGTCCCGTTCCGACGAACAGTGGATCGTGCACGGCCATACGATTACGGAAGAGCCCTATGCGGTTTCGGGAAAGATCAACGTGGACACCGGAGCCTTCGCGACCGGCCGTTTGACCTGTGTGCGTATCGGCGCCAACGAAGTGGAGTTCTTTTCGGTACAGGCCTAGCGGCAATAAAGCGAGTAGAGCAACTCGATGACCTGCCGCGCCTTGTTGTCCGCCAGCGCGTAATAGACGACCTTTCCCTCACGGCGGAAAGTCACAAGGTCATCTTTGCGCAAGCGGGCCAGTTGCTGGGAAACGGCAGCCTGCCGTGTATTCAGCGCCTCTTCAAGCTCGCTTACGGATTTCTCGCCATCCGCCAGATTGCACAGAATCATCAGTCGCCCGCTGTGCGACAACGTTTTGAGCAACTCTGCCGCGTTATCGGCATTGCCGTACATTCCTGACAAATTGTCGGATTTTATTCTTGCTGAAAAATCTTCCACAAAACCCCCTGCGGTTGAATTGAAACTAGCGGACAATTACTGGACTAAAAACAAAAAAGTAATTTGGACCGGCACTTTTTTGAAAAATAATGCGATTTTGGCCAAAAAAGCGGCAGAATTCGAACGCTCAGGCTACGCAAAAGATAGGGTGTGTCGAAATATTTGGCAATGCAGACGGTTTGTTCCGGAAACGTTTTCGGAATTGGTGGCGCATTTCGTCCGGCGAACTACTATGATATCCAGCACATTCCGCGGTCACGGGACTAACGGGTGTCTTGTTGAAGGAAAAGTGTACATGACAGAGGCAGCGAGCGCGCGGCGCAAGCCATTCGATACACGCGAAATGCGTGATGCCCTGTCCAGTTTTTCTACCGGAGTTACGATCGTGACCGCCAGCGACGGTCAGGGGGCTCCGGTCGGCATGACGGCGAGCAGCTTCAATTCCGTGTCGATGGAGCCGCCGCTGATATTATGGAGCGTTGCAAAGTCGGCGCTGTCGGCAGAAACTTTCCGGTGCGCCCGACATTTCGCGGTCCACGTTCTGTCGGTGGACCAGGTCGACCTGTCGAACAGGTTTGCCAAGAGCGGCGCCGACAAATTTTCCGGCACCGCCTTCAGGATCGACACGAACGGAGTGCCGGTCCTTGAAGGTACCGCCAGCCGCTTCGACTGCACAACGTGGAAGGTCTATGAGGGCGGCGACCATTGGATCATCGTGGGCGAGGTTGAGGCCATTGCGCGCGAAAACAGGGACGGGCTGGTTTTCAGTTCCGGAACCTACGCCACCGCAACACCGATCCGGGCCGCGGAGCGCAAGCTGGAGCCGGAGCCAGATCTGCCGAATCCGCTCGACGACCTGTTGCTGTATCATCTTGCGCGCGCCAACCGGCAAATGGGACAAAGTTTCCACGCGGCGGTCCGGGCGGCGGGTCTGACAGTGCCGGAATGGCGCGTTCTGGCAAACTTGAGGCCGGACGCTGGAACCGACATCGACGTGTTGGGCGCATTGACGTTTATTGATCCCGACCTCTTGTCAGATTTGCTGCTGTCCATGCAGGGCGCTGGTTATTGCTCGCTGGCGAAGTCCGGCTCTGGCTGGAAAGTGAGGGGAACTGTGAAGGGCCGGAAAAAAGTTTCTCAAATGATCGGGCTGGCCACGGAACTGGAACGACAGGCCGTCGGCGATCTGGGGGCGGAGGGCCAGCAGGAACTGCTGGAGATGCTCCGCATCATTGTGTCGAACACTCTGCCCGACGACAGCCGTAAATGAAAACGCCACGCGGCGGCGTGGCGTTTTCGGAAAATCCCGGTAACCCTATTTGATGATCAGTTCCGGCCCCATGAATTTTGTCGGAAGATAGGTCGAAATCCACGGCACATATGTCACGATAATCAGGAAGACGAACAGTACAGCCAGAAATGGCAGGGCTGCGCGGACAACCGCCATCATCGGCATGCCGGCAACGCCCGAGGTGACAAACAGGTTCAGACCGACCGGCGGCGTGATCATTCCGATCTCCATGTTGACCACCATGATGATGCCCAGATGGATCGGGTCGATGCCCAGTTCGATCGCGATCGGGAACACCAGCGGCGCTACGATCACCAGAAGGCCCGACGGCTCCATGAACTGGCCACCGATGAGCAGGATGATGTTGACCACGATCAGGAAAGTAATCGGGCCGAGGCCTGCGCCCAGCATGGCTTGAGTGATCTGCTGCGGCACCTGTTCGTCGGTCAGCACGTGTTTCAGGATCAGAGCATTGGCAATCACGAACAGTAATGTCACGGTCAGCTTGCCGGCATCGAACAGCGTGTCGCGGGTGTCGGAATGCCAGAAGGCCGTGATCAGCGCCTGGGGCTTGCGAAACAGGCTGATGTTTCTGCCCCCGCCTTTTACGGCCAGCGGCCCCATGTCCTTGTAGACGAAACAGGCGATCAGCCAGGCATAGACCGCGGCGACCGCGGCTGCCTCGGTCGGTGTGAATACACCGCCGTAGATGCCGCCGAGGATGATCACGATAAGCAGCAGGCCCCAACCGGCGTCGCGGCCGGATTCGAACACTTCACCCCAGCCGAGCCACTCGCCCTGCGGCAGCTTCTTGACCTTGGCCATGACATAGATCGTGACCATCAGCATGAAGCCGGCCAGCAGGCCCGGCAGGACGCCGGCCAGAAACATGCGGCCGACCGATACCTCGACGGAAGCGGCGTAGACCACCATCACGATCGAGGGAGGGATCAGAATGCCGAGCGTGCCGGCGTTACAGATCACACCGGCCGCGAATTCCTTGGAATAACCGACCTGACGCATACCCGCGATGACGATGGAACCGATGGCCACCACCGTGGCGGGAGAGGACCCGGACAGGGCCGCGAACATCATACAGGCCAGAACCCCGGCAATCGCCAGACCGCCTGGGAAATGCCCGACGCAGGCAATTGCGAAGCGGATGATCCGTCTGGCCACGCCGCCTGTCGACATGAACGAAGAGGCGAGAATAAAGAACGGAATGGCGAGAAGCGTATAGTGACCCTCGAAAGCGTTGAAGAGTGTTTGGGCGATCGAGGCCAGCGAGCTGTCGGAAAACCACAGCAGGAAAAGGATCGAAGACAGGCCGAGAGAGACTGCGATCGGTACACCGATCAGCAAAAGCCCGACGACCATTGAAAATAGTAGTACGACGTCCATGGTCAGCTATCCTTCTTGTCGCTGTTATCGTCTGCAGCCTTGACGACGGCAGCGGCACCCTCGATCTCGTCCTCGGCCTCATGGCTGGCGACGAGTGTTTTCAGTTCACCGGTCCACAGTTTGAGCGCAGCCTGGCAAAAGCGAAACAGCAGCAGGGCCATAGACAGCGGCATGACAAAATAAGGGATGAAGCGCGGCAGTTTCTCGTACTCCTCGCCCTCGTTGAAAATATCTTCCAGAAACTTCAGGAAGGAGGGTAACGGGATGTCCTTGGTCTCGTAATAACCCTGACCACGGAACTTGTCCTCGAAGCCTGTGGGAAACCAGCGGCCCGTGGTTTTCGGCAGCTCGGCAAAATTCGCCCAGTAATCCCAGGCGCCCTTGAGCATCAGCAACGAGAAAACGATACAGACCGCGACGGCGACCAGCGCGAGTTTTCTGCGCATTTTCGGTCCGGCCATATTGGTAAGGGCATCGACGCCCAGGTGTGCGCCGATCTTGACGGCATATGAGGCGCCCATGAGCACCAGCCAGGCAAACAGGAAAACCGTGCTTTCCAGGGCCCAAAGGATATTGGAATTAAAGACATATCTGGCGACGACATTGGCAAAGGTGATCAGTGTCATCGCACCGAGCAGGATTGCGATCAGGTTCTCTTCGAACCGGTCGACAAGGCCTCTTGAATGCGTCATCGGACAAATCCCTCAATTTTTTTTATGAAAAGGCGCGGCCCGTTGCCGGGGCCGCGCCGTCATGCCTGATCTTTAGTTGGCCATAGCATTGAAGTTCTGGGCCGCGGCGATGTTTTCCGTGCCCACGTCAGCCTCGAATTTGGACCAGACGGGTTTCATTGCGTCGACCCATGCCTGACGCTGTTCGGGTGTCAGTTCGCGCACAACGCCGCCTGCACTGATCACCGACTGTCTTGCAGCCATATCCACCGAAGAGGATTCCGAATTCCGGGTCGCAGTGACCTCGTTCAGGATGGTCACGAACTGGTTGCGAACGTCTTCTGGCAGACTGTCGAGCCAATCGACACTGGCTACGACCATATAGTCGAGCAGGCCGTGGTTGGTTTCGGTAATACCGTCCTGTACCTCGAAGTATTTCTGGCCGTAAACATTGGACCAGGTGTTTTCCTGACCGTCAACAGTGCCGGTCTGCAGCGCGCCATAGACTTCGGAGAACGCCATTTTCTGCGGATTCGCGCCCAGCGCCTCGAACTGTGCCTGCAGCACGTCGGACGGCTGGATGCGGAACTTCAGACCCTTGGCGTCGGCGGGCATGGCAAGCGGCTTGTTCGCGGACAACTGCTTCATGCCATTGTGCCAGAATGCCAGACCTTGAAGGCCGCGGCGGCGCATGGAGTCTTTCATGGACTGACCGGTTTCAGAGTTCTGGAACGCGTCCACGGCATTGATATCCTTGAACATGAACGGCAGGTCGAAAATCCGGAAAATCTTGGTGAAGATCTCGAATTTCGACAGAGACGGAGCTGCCAGTTGAACGTCACCCTGCAGCATGGCTTCCAGGACCTTGTCGTCATCGTAGAGCGTACCGTTCGGGAAAACCTCCATACAGGCTTTGCCGTTCATCTCGTCATTTACGCGCTGGGCCAGTAGCGACGCAGCGATACCCTTCGGATGTTTGTCGGCGTTGGTGACGTGGCTGAATTTGATTACGATTTCGCCTTCTTCACAGGACGCGGATGCTGCGGCCGGTGTAAGTACGACTGCAGCGACTACTGCAGCTTTCATGAGGTTTTTCACGAATTTTCTCCCTAGGTTTAAAGTCCTCGTCCGAGGCTCGAATCATATTAGCGACATCCGAAGTATTCCGTATACGGAATTTGTGAGGTGAGGCGGTTATCGCTAGTAATACTTAATTTACTTATACTTAACGAGTAATCTCAAAAAATCTTCTTTCGAGAAGAGTCTCATTTTGTGCGGGAATCCGCACAAATCTGCGATGAACAAATCTGATGAAAAGGCGCTTCGCTATCTGTAGTCGGTCGGATCGATCCCGTAGCGGGTCAGCTTGTCATAGAGCGTCTTACGGGCCAGTTTCAGCGCCTCGGCGACCTCGGCGACCTTGCCATTGTGATCCTTGAGGCATGCTTCGATCAGCAACCTCTCGACCATCGCCAGTTGCGCCGTCAGTCCGGCAGCGGGCTCGGCGGTCCGCGCATGGGCGATCGCTTTGCGCTCGGCCTGGAATCGCCTGTTCTCCAGTACCAGCCTGCGTTTTTCCAGGGCGCGCTCCACCGCCGCGATCAACCTGCTTGGCGGGCAGGGTTTTTCCAGAAAGTCATAGGCTCCTTCGTTCATCGCACGCACGGCCATAGGAATATCGCCCTCGCCGGTCATCACGATCACCGGCAGGTCGGCGTCGATCTTGCGGCTCCGTTGCAAGAGGGCAAAGCCATCTTTGCCCGGCATGCGTACGTCGGTGACGACGACTCCCGTCCAACCGGGAGTGATATGGTCGGTCGCCTCGATGAAGACGCTGCACAGCGTCGTGTCGTACCCCGCGAGCGTCAGCGACTGACCGTAGGCGTGGCGGACATCGGCGTCGTCGTCGACGAATATGACCTTGTTGACCTTCATTCCGCAGCCCGTGCGGCACGGGCAGACGGCGTCAGCTTGACGGTGAAGGTGGCGCCGCCCGTGGCGTGGTTCTGGCCCGAGATGTCGCCCCCGAAACTCTGGACAATACCGTAAGAGATCGACAGGCCGAGTCCCAATCCTTCGCCCACAGTTTTTGTGGTGTAGAAAGGGTCGAAAACCCTCTCCGGCTTTTCCAGACCCGGACCGGTGTCGCGGACCTTCAGGTGAACGCGGCCTTTGACATGCTGGATTGTGATGGTGATACAGCGTTTGCGCCGCTGGCCTGCCATGGCATCGGCCGCATTGTTGATCAGGTTCATGATGACCTGTTGCAACCGCACTTTTCCACCGCGGACGTAAGCCTCGGTCTCCAGAGGGCTCCAGTTTAGGACTATATCCTGCCGCGAGAGTTTCGGTTCGCTCAGCGATATGGCGTCGTTTACGACCTGAACCAGATCGACGTCTGTAATCGCTTCATCCTCTTTGCGGGCGAAAGCGCGCAGGTTGCGGATGATGCGGCCCGCGCGGTCGGCCATCTGGGATATCTTTGCGATATTGCCGCGCACCTGCTCCGGTTGGTCACGGTCCAGAAACAGACCGGCATTGTCGGCAAGCGTCTGGATCGCGGCCAGCGGCTGGTTCAACTCGTGGCTGATGCCGGCGGACATTTCGCCCAGAGCCGACAGCTTGCCGGCCTGCACCAGTTCGTCCTGCACCCTGCGCAGTTCGGCTTCGGCAGCCACTCGTTCCTCGACTTCCTGCCGCAGGCGGGTGTTGGCGACCGAAAGGGCCCGGGTGCGCCGTTCGACCGTCGACTCAAGGGTCTGTTTTGCACGTTCCTCCAGAATCAGCGCCGCGGTCATGGCATTGCGTCTCTGGAGGATAATCGCGGCCAGAAGAATAAGTATTCCGCCGGCCGCCGAAGCAAGTATTCCCCACAGGGCTCCCTGTACGTCCGCCGCTTGCGTCGAGACGAGCGTATGGACACGCATACCGATCTTGTCGTCCTGGCGCGAAAAATGCAGCGCTCGCGACGGGATTCCGTCGATCGAAACCTCATTCCATAATTCGTGGCTGAGAAACAAGCCCGGCTCATAGCCGGTCAAGGGCTGCGGTACCTCATTCGCATATTGCCGTCCGTCCGGCTGAGCCTCAAGATCGATGCGCTGCCCGCCATAGGTTTTTAGCAATAGCGCGTCGCGGTTGGACAGGAAAATCACGTTATTCTCATCAGAGAAAAAGACCACTTCCTGATCGCCCCGCCATTCGGTTTCCAGTCGGGCAAGGTCGATCTTGACCGTGACCACGCCTATGACCGTGCCGGCGTCGCCATGAATGGGATGGGCGAAATAGAACCCCCGCTGCAGCGATGTCGTCCCGACCGCGTGATACCGTGTCAGCGAGCCGAGCAGCGCGCCCTTGAAATAGGGGCGCCAGCCAAAATTTGCGCCGATGAAGCTGCGATCAAGGCCGTAATTCGATGCGGCGATCGTGGTGCCGGAAGTATCCATCACATAGATGTCCAGCGCGCCGGAACTCAGCGCCAGACGTTCGAGTATCAGGTTGGCCCGCTTGACGTTTTCCCCGGTCGGATCGGACAGGAGTTCCCTCATTGCCGGATGGAGCGCGATGACCGAAGGGAAATACTGGTATTTCTCCAGTTGGCCGGACAGTCTGTCATCCGCCTGCGTCAGCGAAGCCTCGGCGCGTGACGCCAGTGCGTCTAGCCCGTTGCTCAGCCCGATGCCGTAGCCGAAGGCATAGAGCGCGCCCAGGGCGGCAATGGCAATCGATACAAGTACCGGGGTTCGTTTCATTCCTTGATCCGCTGTTTCCAAAATTGCGGCGTCCTGATGGGCAGGATAATCCAGAACTTCCAACAAATCCAATTCCGCGACGGCATCGTCGCCTAACGCTCTGTCAAAGGAAGCCGGACCCTGAAAGTCGAGCCGGTCCGACCTCGGACGTAGAAAAGATCACCGCCGAGGTTCCGAGCGATCTCGCGGCTGATTGCCAACCCCAGACCGGCGCTGCCGGAACTGCTGCCCTGCGCCAACCGGGCGAACTTGTCGAAAATCCGGTTCTCGGACTCCTTGGGAATGCCGGGGCCGTTGTCGGATACGTCGATCAGCACCTCGGCCCGGCGCTTGCGGGCGGTGATATGAACCTCGGGATTGGAACTGGACCCGTATTTGATGGCATTGCCCAGCAGGTTTATCAGAATCTGAGCCAGCCGATCGAAATCGGTTCGCAGGGTGAACCGCGCCAGCGACGGATCCAGCACCACCAGAGTTCCGGCCTGCTCGGCCATGGTCTGGGTCGACTGCACGGCACGTTCCGCAACCGCTTGCAACCTGACCTGCGCCAGGTTGATCTGGACCTTGCCGCTTTCCAGAAAGCTAAGGTCCAGAATCTCGTCGAGCAGGCGCGTCAGCCGGATGCTCTCGTCATGGATAATCGCCGAGAAGTTCCGCAGCCTGTCTTCGTCCAGCTCTTTGGTGTCGCGCAATATCTCGGAAAACGAACGGACCGAGGTCATCGGTGTGCGCAGTTCGTGGCTGACCTGACTCAGAAATTCGTCCTTCTGGTCGCCCAATGCCTTTAGCTGTTCGTTGGCTTGCGTCAGTTGTTGTGCGGTTTCGGCCAGCGCCTTGGACTGGCTTTCCAGTCGCGCCGAGTATTCCATGATCTGGGCGGTCTCATCGGCCACGGCGATCAGTTCCTCGACCGAGACCGCATCGCCACTGGTGATCTGGCTGATCATCGCGTGTGCCGTCGCCGCCCCGACGGAGCCGGAAAATTTGCGCTCAAGACTGGCGATAAAGTCGTTTGTCGGTTCGGGCAGGACCCCTGCCTTGCCCTGCGTTACGGCTTCGGTCTCGAACAATCGGAAGGCTTCCTCGCGCCCCAGAATCCGTTGCGCCAGAACCAGCAGTTCTTCAGCGGTCGCGCTGCGCGAAAAGGTCCGGCTGCTGATGCTCCGGTCGAAGACATTGACGAACTGGACGGCTTGCAAACGCTCGATGGCACTCGGTACGGTCAACAGCGATACGCCGACGAACAGTAAGGTGTTGATACCCAGCGACCAGACCGTGGCGTGGACCAGCGGGTCCGGTATCGAAGACCCGAACAGGGCGTAGGGTTTCAGGGCGGACAAGTGGAACAGCCCGTATTCGAGGGTTGCGTCATTCAGCACGAATTCGCCCTCGAAGCTCGGAAGGAGCAATGTGTAAAGCCAGACAGCGAAGCCCGCTACAATGCCGGTCATTGCACCGTTGCGGGTCGCATTCCTCCAGAAAAGCCCACCCAGAAGGGCCGGCAAAACCTGCGCCACGCCGAGAAAGGCAATCAGCCCGATGGAGGCCAGCGCATCCAGTCCGCCGGTGAAAATATAATAGAAATAGCCCAACGCGAGTATGCCGGCGATGCTGATCCGGCGGCTGCGCAGCAGAAGTCGGCGCACGTCTTCGGTTTCCGAGTTCCTGTTCTTGGACAGATAGAGCCAGGCCGGAAGGACCATGTGGTTAGAAACCATCGTAGAAAGGGCGATGGCCGCGACAATCACCATGGAAGTGGCCGAAGAAAACCCACCCAGGAAGGCGAACAGCGCCAGCGACTCGCGTTCGGCGGCCAATGGGACGGTCAGCACGAAAAGGTCCGGGTTGGAACCTTCCGGCAGGATATCGAGCCCTGCGATGGCGATGGGCATGACAAACAGCGACATCAGGAGCAGGTAGAGCGGGAAAGCCCAGCTTGCGGTGGCCAGATGCCTCTCGGCCGAGCTTTCCACGACCACGACCTGAAACATGCGCGGCAGGCAGATAATCGCGGTGGCCGACAGGAATACCAGTGTCGCCCAGCGGGGGCCGAAAAGATTGTGGGCCTGAAAGGTCTCGGGGTCCATGCGCGCGAATATATCGGTCGGCCCTTCGGCGACGCCCCAGACCACGAAGATGCCGACCGACAGCAATGCCAGCAGTTTCACGATCGCCTCCAGCGCAATCGCGGTCACGACGCCGTAGTGACGCTCATTGGCGTCGATGTTCCGCGTGCCGAAGATGATGGTGAACAGCGCCATGCCCATTGCGATCCACAGGGCGGTGTAGGCCGGTGGCGGCGTGTTTTCCATATCTACGGTGAACACTGAAAAGCTGAGTGTCAGGGACTGCAGTTGCAGTGCGATATAGGGGGTCGTGCCCACCACCGCCAGAATCGTGACGATGACCGCCAGACCGCTGCTCTTGCCGAAGCGCGAAGAGATCAAGTCGGCGATCGATGTGATGCGTTGTTTGCGCCCCACTCGGACCAGCTTGCGCAGCAACCACCACCAGCCGATGAAAACCAGCGTTGGCCCCAGGTAGATCGCGACGAAATCCAGACCGCCGCGCGCCGCCGACCCGACTGCGCCGTAGAATGTCCAGGCGGTACAGTAGACGGATATCGATAGCGTGTAGATGACCGGCGACCGCAGAAACGCCCACTCACCCCGGTTGGCGCGGCGTTCCGAAATTGCGGCGACGGCAAACAGGATGCCGACATAGGCCAGCGAGACCGTCAGCAGAACGTTGAAGGACAGCGTCATTTGTCGCGAATCTCGGTGCGCAATGCGCGTGACAGGACAAAGGCGCAGACGATCAAAAAGATCCAGCACCCAAAGATGTAGATGACCTTGTGCCCGATGCCGGAATTGGCGCTTTCGAACGCATCAAGCACCGGCGAGGCGAAGGCAATCGCGCCGCAGAACGGAAGCAGCAGAGCCAGATCGCGCAGTTTGCGGCTGCGTCGTGCGACGTCTTCGCGCCGTTGGTATCCTTCCGGTTCCGTCATCTGTTCAGCAGGGCTTTCACGTTCTTGAGAATTTCCTCGTTGGCGAAAGGTTTTGTCATGAACATGCTGGCGCCCGCACTCTCGGCCGCTTCGCGGTCCTTCTTCTGTCCCTTGGCCGTCAGCATCAGAACCGGAAGGTCCTGTGTGTGTTTATCATCCCGAAGATCCTGCAATATCTGCATGCCGGAACGGCCGGGAAGCATGACATCCAGAATGACGAGGTCGGGAATTAGTTCGCTGATTTTCTGCGTAGCGTCCTGTCCGTCACCGTGATCGAAAACCGTCAGCCCTTCGCGCTGCAACAGAAAGCGCAATGCGGCCACGATATGCGGCTCGTCTTCGATCAACAGTACTTTCTTTGACATGATTCACTCCCCTAAATCAGTCGTATTTTGTCGGACTTAGCCCAGAATATATCCGCTTCTGCGGGCGGAACATTCCAGCCTGGGACACACTGTGCAATGCAGCCCGACATCCAGTTGCGCCAGACCCTGCCGTTCGGCCCGAGGCACGAAAGCGGCAAAATCCGTCGTGAAAATCATTGACGCGGTCAGCGACGGAGGCAACCCGAATTCGTTCATTGGCTGCTGTTTTGCAACAGAAAAGGTCAGAAAACTCTCTCCGGTGGGTGTATTCATGATTGCGCGCACCGGTTGACCCGGTTGGCCGAAACAGCGGTAGACCGGCCAGAGCGGGCAGCCGCTGCTGAATTTCGGAAGGTTCAGCGTGGTCAATTGTTTTCGGAAAAGAACCCCTCCGGACCCGTCAACTTTCAGAAAGCCGAATTCGGGGAGGAGTTCGTTCCTTGGCAGATGCGTAAGACGCCGGAAAACGGTTTCCAGCGGGACCGACCTGTCCAGGGCAAGCCGCAGCGGATCGAATGCAAGTTCGCGGCAACGGTCCAGGAACGGGTCCAGCGGCAGGGCGCGCGCCATGTCCTGGTAACGCGTCAGCGTGGTTACCAGATCGGCGCGGTCGAAGTCGGACAAGGGGCCTGCCCCTTCAACCAGATCGCGCACATCGGCGTCGCTGTTTTCCAGCTTTTCCAGATAGAACCCGTTGGTTTCAAAGAACTGGTCCACGGCGCTGGACCGGGTGCCGAGCTGTTCCGCCTGTTCCGATGTGTCGAAATGCCCGATCAGGTCGCTTGCGGTCTTGGCAAGTCGCGCGCTTTCCGCCGAGAGGTTGTCGAGAAACATCCGCCGCATGTCGGGCGGCACGTCGTCGCCCTCCGACAGGATGCCTGCGGTTGAATGAATGGCCGTGATGTTGGAGACCATCATGTGGATGGCTTCGGCGAAGAACGGATCGTGCTTCAGCCGGTCCGACAGGGCGAGCAGGGTTTCGTTCTGGAATTTGCTCTGCGACTGGAACTCGTCGATCAGTCGCGCCCATCCGGGAAACCGCCCGATGAACTCTTCAAGCCGGTCGACCTCGGCTTCCGCCGACGGGACGTTTGCCGCGGCCTCGCGCAGTTGCATGATATGCGCCCGGTCGGCGCCCTCGGACAGGCTGCGGGCGTCCACGCCGAGGTTTTCGGCAATTGCCAGCAGGGTCTTGCCGGCGATGCCGCGACGGTTGTGTTCGATGAGGTTGAGGTAGGAAGAGGAAATCCCGACTTGCCGCGCCAGTTCGGTCTGGCTCAGATTTTTGCCGCGGCGGCGTTCTCTAATTCTGGTTCCGGTCAAACTCCGCGCCACGGAATTTCCTTTGTATAGGTGCTCTTGCATCATAACTGTAAAAAAATTTACTATCAAGATTTCATTATATTCAAAAACTTTACAAAAAAAATGTTGTTAAACAGTTATTTATTGATTTTTTGACCCATTCTTGTGCAGGATATAGGCGACTAATCCCGCGATCGGGCGGGATAAGGTCCAAATTCTGGGAGGAATGCATGTCTAAATTTACAACGACCCGTCGTGGGTTAATCAAATCCGGTGTGGTTGGTGGCGCCGGTTTGGCGATGCCAACAATTTTCACCAGCTCGGCTTTTGGCTATACCAACGAGCCGACAGGAAGCACAGTAACGCTGGGCTTTAACGTGCCTCAAACCGGTCCTTACGCCGAAGAGGGTCTGGACGAACTCCGCGCACAAGAACTGGCCGTCGAACACCTGAACGGTATGGGTGACGGTGGGATGTTGAACACGTTCAGCTCGAAAGCGCTGAAAGGTAACGGCATCTTGGGTAAGAAGGTTCAATTCGTGACCGGCGATACCCAGACCAAGTCCGATGCGGCGCGCGCTTCTGCGAAATCCATGATTGAAAAAGACGGCGCCGTCATGATCAACGGTGGCTCGTCTTCCGGCGTGGCTGTTGCTGTTCAAGGTCTGTGTCAAGAGGCCGGCGTGATCTTCATGGCGGGTTTGACCCACTCGAACGACACCACCGGTAAGGATAAAAAGCGCAACGGTTTCCGTCATTTCTTCAACGGCTACATGTCTGCTGCTGCTCTGGCACCGGTGCTGAAGAACGCCTATGGATCTGACCGTCGGGCCTATCACTTGACGGCCGACTACACCTGGGGCTGGACACAGCAGGAATCGATCGCAGCTGCGACCGAGGCCATGGGCTGGGAAACCGTCAACAACGTGCTGACGCCTCTGGCTTCGACCGACTTCTCGTCTTACATTGCCCCGGTTCTGAACTCGGGCGCAGACGTGCTGGTTCTGAACCACTACGGCGGCAACATGGTGAACTCGCTGACTAACGCGATCCAGTTCGGCCTGCGTGACAAGATCGTTAACGGCAAGCAGTTCGAAATCGTTGTTCCGCTGTATTCCGAACTGATGGCCGCAGGCGCAGGCAAAAACGTGGAAGGCGTTATCGGCTCCATGAACTGGAACTGGCAGCTGCAAGATGACGGCACTCAGGCTTTCGTGAAGTCCTTCGGTGAAAAATACGGTCGTCCGCCCTCGAACTCGGCACACACCTGCTATGTTCAGACGCTGCTGTATGCAGATGCTTGCGAACGTGCAGGTACCTTCAACCCCTGTGGCGTTGTCGACGCTCTGGAAGGCTTTGAATTTGATGGCATGGGCAACGGTCCGGTTCTGTACCGCGCCGAGGACCACCAGTGCTTCAAAGACGTGCTGGTCATGAAGGGCAAAGAAAACCCGACCAACGAGTACGACACGCTGGAAATCGTCGAAGTGACACCGCGCGCCCAAGTGGAATACGCGCCGGATCACCCGATGTTCGCCGGCGGTGAGCTGGGTGCCTGCAACCCGGGCGCCTAAGTCGTCAAACATAGTGGAGGGCGGGGAATTTCCCCGCCCTCCCCCAATTCCCAAAGGCCTGATCCGGAACTAGACCAGATTGGCTTTCCATCCAAAGGTGGGTACGATGGACGCAATAATCCTTCAATTGCTGAACGGGCTCGACAAGGGCTCTGCCTATGCGCTGATCGCGCTTGGCCTGACGCTGATTTTCGGCACGCTGGGCGTGGTCAACTTTGCCCACGGAGCGCTGTTCATGATCGGGGCCTTCTGCGCCGTGACATTGCAGCGGATTCTAAGCTTTTCCTACGTGGTCGAAGACCCGACGCAAAAAGATTTTCTGGGGCGCCCGCTTAAGGTTCAAACCCCTTACATAGAAAGTTGGTTCGGACCAGATTTCGGTTCCGCGATAATCGATTGGTCAGTGCCACTGGCAATCCTGTTTTCCATCCCGATCATGATAGCGATCGGCTTTATTATGGAACGTGGGTTGATCAAGCATTTCTACAAACGCCCCCACGCGGACCAGATCCTGGTGACCTTCGGCCTGGCTATTGTGTTGCAGGAAATCGTGCGCACCTACTATGGCGCCAACCCGATCCAGACACCGGCTCCCCAGGCATTCGTCGGGTCATTCGATTTCGGATCACTTCTGGGATTTGATCCCAACGTGGTCATCTACCCTTACTGGCGTATGGTCTACTTCGGCTTTTCGGCCCTGATCATCGGCGCAGTATTCGCTTTCCTGCGATTCACCACCTTCGGTATGGTGGTTCGCGCCGGCATGGCCGACCGTGAAACTGTGGGTTTGCTGGGCCTAAACATCGACAAGCGTTTCACGCTGATGTTCGGCCTGGCGGCTGCCGTCGCGGGTTTGGCCGGCGTGATGTACGCGCCCATTAACGCCCCGAACTATCACATGGGCATGGACTTCCTCGTGCTGTCCTTTGTCGTCGTGGTTGTCGGAGGCATGGGTTCGCTGCCCGGTGCAGTTCTAGCCGGTTTCATGCTGGGTATCCTGGAAAGCTTCGCTTCGATGAACGAGGTCAAAGACTATTTCGACGGCATCGACCAGATCATCATTTATCTTGTGGCCATCGTCGTTCTGCTCACCCGCCCGCGCGGTCTGATGGGTAGAAAAGGCGTGATGGAGGATTAAGCCATGTTTGGCCTGAACAAAAAAGACTCAATTCTTATGATCGCGGTGGCTGCGTTGGCATTGCTGGCTCCGTTCATCCTGAACATCTTTCCCAACGACAGCGCTCTGGCCTTCTTCAACGCTGGTTATCCCGACCTGATGCAACGGTTCGTGATCTTTGGCATCTTTGCCATCGGTTTCAACCTG
Source organism: Paracoccaceae bacterium (assembly GCA_024640245.1). Lineage (GTDB taxonomy): Bacteria > Pseudomonadota > Alphaproteobacteria > Rhodobacterales > Rhodobacteraceae > Amylibacter. The sequence continues at coordinate 28,449 of JAHEFH010000015.1, forward strand.
CTGTTCGGCCTGACCGGTTACCTGTCATTTGGCCACGCGGCTTTTCTGGGGGTCGGTTCTTACGCCGCGGTGTGGATGTTCAAACTGCTGAACTACAACGTCGTACCGGCAATCGTTCTGTCCATCGTCGTGGCAGCGGCCTTTTCGTTGGTTATCGGCTATATCAGCCTGCGTCGCTCGGGGATCTACTTCTCGATCCTCACGCTGGCTTTTGCCCAGATGATGTTCGTGACCGCCTATTCCGATCTGCTGGGCCGCTGGTTGGGCATTACTCTGACGAATGGCGAAACTGGCTTGCAGGTCTATAACGATGATCCGCAAATCCTGCTGGGTAACGGGCCAAACGTGCCCCACCTGTTCGGGTTGGAAATGCGCGCCAAGGAGGTGTGGGACATCGGCCCATGGGAGTTCACCCTGCCTGTGGGCTATTACCTCTGCGCTGTCCTGATGCTGGCATCCTTCTACCTGGCGATCCGCATTTTCCGCTCGCCCTTCGGGCTGATGCTGCGGGCGATCAAATCGAACCAGACCCGGCTGAACTATACCGGCTTGAACTCCAAACCCTACACCTTGGCGGTTTTCGTGATTTCTGGCATGTATGCCGGTCTGGCCGGAGGTCTGCTGGCCTGCATGGACCCGCTGGCAGGTGCCGAGCGCATGCAATGGACCGCCTCCGGCGAGGTCGTGATCATGACCATTCTCGGCGGCGCGGGCACGCTGATCGGCCCTATCCTGGGTTCAGGTGCGATCAAGTATCTGGAAAACGTGTTCTCCAAGCTGAACGAAGGCCTGCTGCACGACTGGTTCGGCTTTATGCCTGACGGGCTGGAAGGCGCTCTTGTCTGGGTCGTGTCCAAGTTCACCGGCGAAGGCTGGCACCTGACGCTGGGCGGCTTGTTCATGCTGGTGATTATCTTCCTGCCCGGCGGGTTGGTCGAGGGGGGCAACAAGATTCGTAGCTGGATCCAGAACCGCACAGGTCGGGGTTCACCCCCGGCCGATACAGCATCGACACCGGCAGAGTAGGAACCGATACATGAGCATTCTAGAAGTCCAGAACGTCAATAAGAGTTTCGGTGGCCTGAAAGCCCTGCAGAACGTTAACCTCAAGGTCGAGGAGGGCACGATCCATGCGATCATCGGCCCGAACGGGGCGGGGAAATCGACACTACTGAACTGTCTCGTTGGCAAACTGACGCCGGACACCGGATCGGTAACCTTCGACGGCGTTTCCCTGCTGGGAAAGAAGCCGTACGAGATTAACCAGACCGGAGTATCGCGTGTTTTTCAGACGCCTGAAATCTTCGGTGACCTGACAGTCTATGAGAACGTGCTGATCCCGTGCTTCGGCAAACGCGATGGCAGTTTCGAGATGAACGCCCTTATGAGCGTCAATAGCCAGAAAGATATCCGCGCAAAGGCGGAACAAATGCTGGAGGACGTGAACATGGCCGACAAGCGCGAAATGCGCGCGTCCAGCCTGTCACGGGGCGACAAACGCCGGCTGGAAATGGCGATGTGCCTTGCTCAGGATCCAAAACTGCTGTTGCTCGACGAGCCGACGGCAGGCATGGCGCGGGCCGACACCAACAATACAATTGCGTTGCTGGCCGAGATTCAGGAACGCCGCCATATCACCATGGCTGTGATCGAGCATGACATGCATGTGGTGTTCTCGCTTGCTCAAAGGATCAGCGTCCTTGCACAGGGCACCGTAATCGTCGAAGATTTACCCGAAAACATCAAAGGCCACCCAAAAGTCAAAGAGGCTTACCTGGGAGGCGCGCACTAATGTTGGATACATCGACCATGACCAAGGACAAGAACGCCAATCACGCCGCCACCGCACCGGCCTATTTCTCTGCCTGGGATATTCACGCCTATTACGGCGAGAGCTATATCGTTCAGGGCGTCAGCCTGAATATCCACGAGGGCGAGATTCTGGCTCTGCTGGGACGCAACGGCGCCGGCAAGACTACGACCTTGCGCGCCATGGCGCGGCTGGATGACCCGGCGCTAAAGCACGGCGAGATCTGGCTGGACCACCAGCCCCTGCACCTGATGAAATCCTGGCAGGCAGCGCAGGCCGGCATCGCGCTGGTGCCCGAGGATCGCCGTATCATCCAGGGACTGACGGTCGAGGAAAACCTGCAGTTGGCGCAAATCGAGAAACCGATTGGCTGGTCGCTGGAGAGAATCTACGATCTGTTCCCGCGTCTGGGCGAACGCCGCAAGCAAGAGGGCACGACCCTGTCCGGCGGCGAGCAGCAGATGCTGGCCATCGGTCGCGCGCTTGCCCGCGATATCAAGTTACTGCTGCTGGACGAACCCTACGAAGGTCTGGCACCGGTCATCGTGCACGAGATCGAAAAGACCCTTCACCTGATCCGCGAGCAGGGCATCACGACGGTCATCGTCGAGCAGAACGCTGTCGCGGCGCTCAACCTCGCCGACAGGGCGGTGATCCTGGATACCGGTATGGTCGTCTTTGACGGAACCGCCAAGGAAGTGCTGGACGACGAGGATCTGCGGCACAAGTACTTGGCGATCTGATCGTCGACCCGCAAAACAGAAGTTGCATCTGGCCCGGTCCGCAAGGAACCGGGCCTTTTTGTGCGGTCAGTAGTCCGAAACCAGCAGGTGGACAGGCGCCTCGTCCTCGTCGATCGAGGCGAAGCGACCGATCGGCTCCTCGAAGGTATTGTCGGTGAGGTCGTCGTTGACAGTCGAGACCTCCCCGATCAGGCAGTCGCCCTTTTCCGCCCAGAAGGCGTGCCAGATACCCGGCATCAGCGTAACGCTTTCACCCGGTTTCAGGCAGAGGTAGGACCCGGGCTTTACTTTCCGTAATTCGCCGTCAACCGGAACGCTCACCGGTCTGGTCCGGTCAACCATGCCAGACTCGTCACTTTCGTAAATCTCGAGAATCAGGTCTCCGCCGCCCCGGTTGATGATATCCTCGGCCTTCACATCATGACGATGCATGGGGCTAAGCTGGTTTTCCCGCGAGATCATGATTTTTTCCGCGTAGAGCATGCCGCGCGCCTTCGCTAGGTCCGCGGCTCTGCCGTTTCGAATCGTGAAAAGGAACAGACCCATCCGGTCGAACCGTCCGGCGCCATAGTCGGTAATATCCCAACCGAGGCGGTTCCGGAAAATGTCCGTGTCGGATTTGCTGCGCATTTCGGAAGGTGTGTAATAGGCAAACGGAGGCAAACGGAATCCGAGAGACCGGATGAATGCGTCTCCTTCAAGAAGGATATTGTTGACCTCGGACCTAAGCATTTTCGAAATCCCGTCGTCATTCTGCAAACAACTGAGCCATATTGGCAATCCTGAACCGGTTACCGGTTTTTATCAAGAACGCAAACCAAAGCGGTGTCCGCTAGATAATGTTTGAAACCGCGGCGACAAACCTTATAGTCCAAATATCCGGTTTCGCCTCAAAAAACCCATATATTCAAAGGGTAGTAAAATTATGGTACGATTTCTGAGAGCCTTGACGACACTTGTACT
>JAHEFH010000016.1 GCA_024640245.1 Paracoccaceae bacterium
TGCTGATGACGTTCTTCTTCACCCAGATGCGCCCGATGATCGATCAGGGCCACCTCTACCTCGCCTGCCCGCCGCTGTTCCGCCTGACGCAGGGCGCGCACCGCGTTTACGCCAAGGACGAGATCGAGAAGAACATGCTGATGGAAAAAGGCATCGGCGGCCGCGGCAAGATCGACATTTCCCGCTTCAAGGGTCTGGGCGAGATGGACGCCAAGGACCTCAAGGAAACCACCATGGACCCGAACAGCCGCACGCTGATCCGCGTCACCATAGACGAGGACGAACCCGGCGAAACCTCCGATCTGGTCGAGCGCCTGATGGGCAAGAAACCGGAACTGCGGTTCGAGTATATTCAGGAGAACGCGCGGTTTGTGGAGGAGCTGGATGTTTGAGGAAGTGAAAGTTGAAATCCCGAGTTACCAGCAACTAATGAGGCCAGTGCTTGAGGCAGCGGTTAAAGGCCCTCGGAAAATATCCGACGTTGTGGAGGAGATTTCCGATCAACTTGGCCTGTCCGACAAGAGCAGGCAGCAAATGCTACCTAGCGGAAAGCAAACGGTAATTGCCAATCGTGTCCACTGGGCGCGGAGTTATCTTAAACAGGCTGGCCTTGTAAATAACGTGAAGCGTGGTTGGTATGAAATTACGGCCCGAGGTCTTGCGGCGCTCAATCAGCATTCCCTGACCATCAATACAAAATTTCTGGAGCAATTTGACGAATTTCAGGAGTTTCGTCAGCGCAGTAGAGACGACAGTTCTGAAAGTTCTGAAGAGATTGAATCCATTTCTGATGACACTATTACACCTGACGAGCAAATTGACATTGCGTTTAAAAGGCTAAACAGCACTCTTTCGGCCACCATTCTTGAAGCAACACGCAATGCTGATCCTGATTTTTTCGAACAGATCATGATCGATGTGCTAATCGCAATGGGATATGGGGGCTCTTCAACTTTAGCGGGCCGTCGGCTGGGGCGAACTGGCGACAACGGAGTTGATGGGGTTATCGACCAAGATCTTTTAGGTGTGGATCAAATCTATTTCCAAGCCAAGCGATACAAAAAAGAAAACACTATTAGTTATGGCGACATGAGAGATTTTTTCGGGGCGTTAAATCTCAAGAACGCGTCAAAGGGAATTTTTGTTACAACGTCATCTTTTTCTGCTTCTGCCAAGGAAACCGCTGAAAAGCTAAATACTCGAATAGTCCTTATAGACGGACCTAAGCTTGCCAACTTAATGGTCAGATTTGGGGTGGGCTGCAAAGAAAAAGATACTCTAAGAATTATGGAATTTGAAGAATCCTATTTTGAAGAGTGATACTTCAATCTCTCTGTTGGCCTCTGAAAACTCCCCACCCCAGCGCCTGACTGGGCGGGCGCAATCACGCCTGCCGGCGGGCAGGCAGGCGCGGGCGGCTCTTGCGCGCCGCCGGATGTACACACCCTACCCGTGCCCCAAGCGCCTCCGCGTCTTCTTCCACTCATCCTTGATCAACCACCAGATCCCCGCATCAACACAGATAAAAAACAGCAGGATCAACGACTGCGTCTGCGTCACGCGGTACAGTTCGTAGGTCACAAAAAACCCGATCAGTATCAGGCTCACCGGAAACGCCCACAGCTTGTGCTTCAGCATGCAGGCCGACAGAACCGTGTCCAGCGTGCCCCAGAACAGCAGGTAGGCGGCCAGAAAATATGTCACCGTCAGCGGGTGACTTCGCAAGAACGTATTGAGTATCCGGTACAAAAGGTCATTCGGGTCGTCGATCAATTCGTGCCGCATGAACGCGTACAGCAAGTCAGACAGGGGCAAGTTGATCACATTCAGCAGGTACAGGCCAAATCCGATCCGCAACACCCCGTAAAAGATGCGCCACCACATGCCGATTCTGAACAGGCCGGATTCGACTTCCACAAAGATTTCCCTTCAAAACCGGACGCGTCCGGAGCCCGTAATTTGCCGGTCCGGTACGGACGAGCAAGACGGCTATTGCTGTCAATTAATTACCTGATTGCAGAAAGTACAGATACCTCACGGATGTAGATCGCAGTTTCGCCTAAATACGCCTGCGCCTTTAATCCGACCGCCGATCCCAGGTTCGAACTCGACATTTCCCAAAACCACACCAGTTCTATACGCTGACATAAGAACCTGCCTCGACTCCGGACCAGCCCCATTGCGCCTGCTGATATTTCTCTTCCTGCTCCTTGCCCCCGCATCCCGCGCGGCCGAACAGGTCAGCCTCGAGCTTGTCCTGCTGGCCGACAGTACCGGATCGATCGACGCGCAGGAAATCCTCTACCAGCGTCAGGGCTACGCGACGGCTATCTCCCACCCCGCCGTGATCGATGTCATCCAGAACACGGACACAGGGCGGATCGCTGTCACTTACGTCGAATGGGGCGACTATCGTCATCAAGAGGTCATCGCCCCCTGGACCATCATCGCCAGCCAGCAGGATGCCGACCGCTTCGCCGCCATCATTCTGGCAGAGCAAGGCCGCCGCGCGCGCGGCAAGAACTCCATCGGCGCGGCCCTCATGCGCGGGCTTGACCTGATCAGCGACAATGACATCGACAGCCCGCGTCAGGTCATAGACCTGTCCAGCGACAGCGCCAACAGTTGGGGCCTGCCCACGCTTCCCGACGCGCGCCGCGCGGTGCTCGCCGAGGGCATCACCATAAACGGCCTGCCGATCCCCTGCCGCCACTGTGTCCGCAGTTCGGCGGCCAGCAGCCGGCTGGAACGCCGCTACAGGGAAGAAATCATCGGCGGCACGGGCGCCTTCGTCGTCACGGTCGAGGACATGATCACATTCGCCGCCGCCGTGCGGCGCAAACTGATGTTGGAAATCTCGGGGCTGGAGCCAAACCGGCATTTTGCCGCCCGCGATTAACGTTTTGACCGCTTTGCGCAAAGCATACAGGTGTCATACGTGTGTCATACGCAAATCATACGCTTTTCATACAGCGTTTCGGGAACGGAATGACCGGTTATCGCACCGTACGCTAACCCGCCTCGCGCAGTTCTTCCAGTTCCAGCCATTCTTCCTCGGCGTCGGAAAGCTTGTGGTGACGCTCGACCAGCGCATCGCTGGCTTTCTGGAACTTGGCGGGGTGCTCGGTGAACAGATCAGGGTCGGCCAGCAACTCTTCCAGCTTGGCGATCTCGGCATTCAGCCGGTCGATTTCCTTGGGCAGAGCTTCCAGACGGTGGCGCTGGGTGAAACTCAGGCCGCCAGCAGCGGAACCTGAAGAAACGCTTTCAACAGCCTGTTTCGGCTTGATTTTCTGAACTTGCTTGGCGGACTTTTCGTCCGCCCGACGCTGGCTCTGGTAATCCGACCAGCCGCCGGCATAGATCGTAGCCTTGCCGTCCCCCTCCATAGCTATGGTGGTGGTGGCGATCCGGTCGAGGAAGTCACGGTCGTGGCTGACCAGAATGACGGTGCCCTCGTAATCGTCCAGCAGTTCCTGCAACAGGTCGAGTGTTTCCACGTCGAGGTCGTTTGTCGGTTCGTCCATGATCAGAAAATTGCTGTCCCGAGCCATCAGGATCGACAGCAGCAACCGCGCTTTCTCGCCCCCCGACAAAGCTGACACAGGACCCCGCGCCTGCTTTTCGTCGAACAGGAATTCCTTAAGATAACCAACGACATGCTTGGGCGCGCCGCGCACCATGATCTGGTCGTTCCGTCCCGAAACCCCCAGTTCCTTGTCGCCGGTCAGGCTCTCCCACAGCGTGGCTTTCGCGTTCAACTGGTCGCGGTTCTGGTCGAACAGCACCGGCAGCAGGTTGGTCCCGAGCTTCACCTTGCCCGTATCCGGTTCAAGCTGCCCGGTCAGCATTTTCAACAGCGTGGTTTTACCCACGCCGTTCGGCCCGACCAGCGCAATGCGCTCGCCGCGCTGAATCTTGATCGAAAAGTCGCTTACGATAGGGGTGCCGGCGAAACACTTGCTGATATCCGTGGCCTCGACCACCAGTTTGCCCGACTTCTGGCCGGAACTGAATTCCATCTTGGCCGTTCCGGTCCGCGTGATCTGGTCGGCGCGTTCCTGCCGCAGGCCCTGAAGCCGCCGCACACGCCCCTGGTTGCGCTTGCGCCGCGCCGAGATGCCCTCGACGGCCCAGCGGCCCTCGGCCTTGATCAGACGGTTGAGCTTGTGGCGCTGCATATCCTCTTCGTCGAAAATCTTGTCGCGCCATTCCTCGAAAGCCTCGAAGCCTTGCGGGTTCTGCCGCGCGACACCGCGATCCACCCAAATCGTTGATCTGGTGAGATTTTTCAAAAACGTCCGGTCGTGAGAGATAATCACGAAGGCCTGATTTGTGCTACGCAGATGATCTTCCAGCCAGCGGATCGCGACGATGTCGAGGTGGTTGGTCGGCTCGTCCAGCAGCATCAATTCCGGTTCCGCTGCAACGATCTTGGCCAGCGCCGCACGCCGCCGCTCGCCGCCCGAAGCCTCCGACGGCTTTCGGTCCAGCGCCAGCTTCAGGCCGTCGGCCACAACATCAACCTTGTAGACTTCATTCGGCGACAGGCCTTCGGTGGCAAATTCGCCCAGCGTCGCATAACCCGACAGATCAGGATCCTGATCCATGTAACCGACGGTAATACCCGGTTTGACGAAACGGTCGCCGCTGTCGGGTTCGACGATGCCTGCGATGATCTTCAGCAAGGTAGACTTTCCCGATCCGTTGCGTCCGACCAGACAAATGCGCTCACCCTCCTGCAAGTTCAGGTCGAGGCCTGTAAACAGTGGGTCGCCGCCAAAAGTCAGACGGATATCGCTCAGGGTAAGGATCGGTGGTGAAGCCATTTGCTCGCTATCTGTTATCGCAAGGTTCCGGTCAAGCCCGAACCGTTGCGACGGATTGAACGGGCTCGAAAAACCATATTTTTAATGATCCCTGCGCTATTTAGGCAGTCCTGTGCGTTTGACAAGCTTTCGTCGCTTGCACCGGCCCTCGACAGGCCCTAAAACGCTGCGGAGGTAAAAAAAACCAAGGGCGGAAATATGCTGAATTCCATGCGTTCAAAGAAAAACCGGTCCATCATGTATATCCTGATGGCTTTGTTGATCGTGGGTCTGACCGGGTTCGGTATCAGCACTTTCTCCGGAGGCTCACTTCGCAATATCGGTTCGGTCGGCGATGAGAAGATTTCGATCGACACCTATGCGCGTCAGATGGACCAGACCATCCAGAACGTGTCACGCCAGATCGGGCGGAACCTCACACCAGCCGAAATCGAAACCTCCGGCATCCAGCGCTCCGTGCTAGCAGAGGTCGTGGCGGTAGCAGGTATGGACAACGAGGCCAATCGACTAGGCCTGAGCGTCGGGGATGCCGCAGTTCGTGACGAGCTGGTCGCAACCCCCGCATTCCAGTCGATTACCGGCCAATTCGATCCAGAGGCTTATAAATTCGCTCTCGAACGATCTAACATAAGCGCAACGGAATACGAAAACTCGCTACGCAAACAAAACGCCCGCGGCCTGCTTCAGGGATCGGTCGCGACTGGCATTCACTCCGGCGACACAGCCGCCGGCGTATTTGTAAGCTATGCTGGCGAGACACGCGATATCGAATGGGTTGAGCTCACCGCCGACTACCTGACCACGCCCGTTGGCGAGCCTACCGAAGAACAACTGGTCGAGCAGTATGAACTGAACCCCGAGACCTATACCTCTCCGCTGACCAAGGACATTACCTATGTGTGGTTGTCCCCGGAGAGCCTGAGTGACGAAGTGAAAATCACTGATGCCGAACTTCAGGAAGCCTACAAGATCAACTCGGAACGCTATAACCGCCCTGCCCGCCGCGCTATCGACCGGATCGTTTTCGGCACCCAGCAGGAAGCGCTGGACGCCCGCGCCCGGCTCGATTCCGGCTTGATCGATTTCGACTCGCTGGCCAGCGAACGCAGCCTGACACTTGACGACATCGATCAGGGCGAAGTGGAACGCGAACAACTGCCGCAAGCTGTAGGTGACCTGATTTTCGACTCCGTCGAACCCGGAGTGGTCGGCCCGGCCGAAACCGACCTAGGCCCCGCGCTGTATCGCATCAATGCTATTTTCGACGCTAACGTAACACCCTTTGAGGATGTCGAGGACGAGTTGAGGGACGAACTTGCCTCCGAGCATACCGGTGTCATGGTCCTGAACCTGCTTCCGGAAATCGACGACAAGCTGGCCGCTGGCGCAACGCTGGAGGAACTGGACGCGGAGACCCAGATGGAATTGGGCACCCTGTCATATTCCTCCGATGTTGCCGACGGCATTGCCGCGTATGACGAATTCCGCGCGGTTGCCGAGCGGACCAACGAAGGCGAGTTTCCCGTGGTCGAGCACTTGTCGGACGGCGGCGTTTTTGCTCTGCGGGTCAACAAGATCACTGAGCCCGTGCGCATCCCACTGGAAGAGATTCGCGACCGGGTCACCAGCGATTGGAAGGCCGCCGAAACCATCCGCCGGCTGAAAGAAATGGGCGACCGTTTTGCGGCAAGGCTTGCCGAAACCTCTGATTTCGGATCGCTGGGCATTGTGAGTGAAACCGCTATCGGCCTGACACGTGCCGGCTTCGTCGAAGGCACGCCACCGCTGCTGGTCGCTCAGATTTTCGACGCGGAACAAGGCAAGGCCACGGTTGTAGAGGATACCGGAAGCGTCTTTCTCGCGCAGGTCACAAAGGTGACTCCGGTAGATCTCGGCACGGCCGAAAATCAAGCGCTCGTGACCCGTATCAGAGACCAGCTTGACCAGCAGATTTCCGAAGATGTGCTGAATGCCTACATGTCGGCTGTGCAACAGGCAGCGGGAGTGACGCTCAACCAGAATGCGATCAATTCGGTCAACTCTCAGGTAATGACCCGCGGAACAGGTGGCTGATGAGCCTGTCGCCCGGTTTCAAGGATTTCGAAAAGGCATATAATGCCGGCAAGAACCAGGTCGTCTATCAGCGACTGGTCGCCGATCTGGACACGCCCGTTTCGCTTATGCTCAAACTGGCGCAGGCGCGCGCGGACAGTTTTGTGCTGGAAAGCGTCACCGGTGGCGAGGTCCGCGGCCGGTATTCCGCGATCGGGATGAAACCGGATGTGATTTGGAAGTGTAACGGGGCGAAATCCTCAATCAACCGTCAGGCCAGTTTCGATCGCGATACGTTCGAACCGCAATCAGGCGACGTACTGGCCAACCTGCGCGCTTTGATCGAAGAAAGCCGCGTAGACCTGCCGGACGACCTTCCGCCGCTTGCGGCCGGATTGTTCGGCTATCTGGGCTATGACATGATCCGTCTGGTCGAAAACCTGCCCAACGTGAACCCCGACCCGATCGGAACTCCGGACGCCGTACTGATCCGGCCAAGCGTGGTCGTTGTCGTCGATGGCGTAAAGGGCGAGATCACTGTCGTCAGCCCCGCCTGGCACACAGAGGGCCAGACGGCCCGTGCGGCCTATGCGCAATCAGGCGAAAGGGTGATGAACGCAATTCATGATCTGGACCGGCCCGTCGCGCATGAAACCCGTGATCTGGCGGAGGCCGCCAAAGTGCCGGAACCTGTGTCGAACACTAGCAGGGAACGCTATTTCGAGATGGTGGAGACCGCCAAGGAATACATCCGGCAAGGCGATATCTTTCAGGTCGTACCCAGCCAGCGCTGGTCCTGTCCCTTTACTCTGCCGCCCTTTGCACTCTATCGGGCGCTACGGCGCACAAACCCTTCGCCCTATATGTTCTTCTTCAATTTCGGCGGGTTTCAAGTCATCGGCGCCAGCCCGGAAATCCTGGTGCAGGTAAAAGGCGACAAAGTCACGATCCGCCCCATCGCCGGCACGCGCCCTAGGGGCAAGACGCCCGAACAGGATATAGCTTTCGAAAAAGACCTATTGTCCGACCCCAAGGAACTAGCCGAGCATTTGATGCTACTGGACCTCGGGCGTAATGATGTCGGACGGGTGGCGAAAATCGGAACCGTAGCGCCCACCGAACAGTTTATCATCGAACGCTACAGCCACGTGATGCATATCGTGTCGAACGTGGAAGGCGAATTGAGCGACAACCATGACGCCCTGTCCGCACTGTTGGCCGGTCTGCCTGCCGGCACGGTCTCGGGCGCGCCGAAAGTGCGCGCCATGGAAGTGATAGACGAGTTGGAGTCCGAAAAACGCGGCGTTTACGGCGGCGGCGTCGGGTATTTCTCGGCCAACGGCGATATGGATATCTGCATCGCCCTGCGCACCGCGGTTACCAAGGACGAAACCCTGTATATCCAGGCAGGCGGTGGCGTCGTTTTCGACAGCGACCCCGAGGCCGAGTTTCAGGAGACCGTAAACAAATCCAACGCTCTGCGTCAGGCGGCGCAGGACGCGGCCCTGTTCGTCAAGCACCGGAACGGCAACTGATCCCTAATCCTGCTTTATACTGGCAGAAACCGGCGCAAGCGCCACATTGCGCGCCGTGCGGCTTTGCGACCAGGCCTTGATGGCCTCGATCGTGCCGGCGCGGGTCGATCCGATTACCAGCACATGGCCGACACGGGAGGCTTCCGTCGCCGCGCGGTCCAGATGCCGTTGAATTGCCTCTTCGCTTTCGCCCTTTTGATCAAGATCACGGAATATCAAGCCGGCCGGAATACCTGTCTTGTCGGCCTCGCGCTTCACCACATTGAGGCCCTGTTCGTAAGTCACGAGCCCATGGCCAGTCGGCAGCAACGCGGCCAGCACATGGTTTGACAGCACGCGATCATTTTGAAGCGTTGCCTCCGGCACATCCAGCAATCCGACCGACTGCGGGACAATTCGGAAGAACTCTTTCAAGAGGCCAGCGACCTGTTCCTCTGACTGGCCACCGGAAAGGCTCAGTTCCACGGAACGCGGTGAAAGAGCCAGCACTTCGTGGCCATTCGAAAAATAGCTGCGGGCCGCCAGCGACGCATCGGCCCGGTCCACCGCCACAGCAAATGTGACCGGCAGGTCCAGTGTCGCCGCCGTGTTAAGTGTCACGCCCGCATTGCCGACATCCACCAGAATGATCGACATGGTGGGTTTTTCGCCTGCATCGAACAGAACCCCGAACTTGTCGATTGCGCGGATCCTTTCCGGCGCCTGTTGCGCCTCGGGTTCCAAGGTCAGGATCGCGACCTTGTCCGTATCGGATTGCGCAGATTTAGGCGCAACCAGCCGTTTTGGCGAGACGGGCGCAGGCGCCTCGGGCGGCAACGCCGGATCGGGAACAGCCGGCACAGCGCCAGCTTCCGGTTCTGTAACGCTTGGCAAGCTGGAAGTGTTTGGTCTGCCGAACTGGATTCCTGCGGACCGGTTCGTGTCATCGCTTACGACCGGCAAGCGCGAACGGCGAATTACAGGTGTTGTGACCGTTTCTTTTGCGGCATCTTCTGCCGGCACCGGTTCTTGAACGGTAGCCGCCTCTGGCGCTGGTTCAAGCTCCTTAGCGGCCGGACTTGCTGGTTGCGCTTCGGAGACCGGTTCCGGCACGGGATCGGCTTTGGCAACCTTCAGCGGCGGATTGGGAACCGGCGGCACGGGTTGCGGCTCCGGCGGAGCCTCTGTCAGGACTTCCGGCTTTTTCAACGGCGCTTGCTGTACAGGTTCCGCCAGTTTCCTTTGCGGCCGATCGGTCCGCACGGGCGCGGGTTGCGGCGCGGGCACCGCGACGACTGCCGGAGGCTCCTCGACCGGTTGTTTGACTGGTTCTGGCTTCGCAGTGACGGCAGGCGGCTGGACGGGTGCAACCGTCGTGGACTGAGGCACCGTCGACGGCGCCTTTTCAATGATTTCAGGCGGCTCCGGCGTTCGCAGTGGCGCCGGTTCACGCACAGGCTCCGAAACTTCGGGTTCCGGCGCCACTTTTACCGGTTGCGCGACCTCGGGCTCTGCACGCGTCGGCACGCGACCCTTTTTCGAATAGACCGCGATAAAGGAAAATGCCACGGCCACTATTGCAAGGCCGATCAGGAAACCGACGATTTTCCGTCCCATATACTGTTCCTCTGCCTTAAGCGCCTGCTTAGTTGTTCACCATTGTGCCATGCCTTGAAGTTGTATAACTGGGAAAAGACCGGTAATCATCCGAATAATTGCTTGTATGGAGAAGTTTAAAAATGTTGTTGTTGATCGATAACTACGACAGTTTCACCTACAATCTGGTCCATTATCTTGGCGAAGAAGGTGCCGATGTCGTTGTCAAACGCAATGACGAGTTGAACGTCCAAGAGGCAATGGCGCTGCGCCCGTCGGCAATCGTGCTGTCGCCCGGCCCCTGCACACCTGATCAAGCCGGCATCTGCCTGGCGCTGACGACCGCCGCGGCGGAAGCCCGCATTCCGTTACTGGGCGTCTGTCTGGGCCACCAGACCATCGGTCAGGCCTTCGGCGGCAAGGTCGTGCGCTGCCACGAAATCGTCCATGGCAAAATGGGCAAGATACATCACGACGGCACCTCTGTTTTCGCCGGATTGCCAAGCCCTTTCAAGGCGACGCGATACCACTCGCTTGTGGTTGAACGCGCCACCCTGCCCGACGACTTGCAGGTCACCGCGTGGCTGGATGACGAGAGCAAGACCATCATGGGACTCAAGCACCGCTCCCTGCCGATTCACGGTGTACAGTTCCATCCCGAGAGCATCGCATCGGAACACGGACACCTGATGATCCGTAATTTTCTGGAACTGGCGAAGGAGCCTGCATGAGCGACGCCCTGAAACCCCTGATCGCTAAGGCCGCTGAAGGCCCGCTTACCCGTGCGGAAGCGGAAAGCGCGTTCAATATCATCATGGAAGGCGAAGCGACTGCAGCCCAGACCGGCGGCTTCCTGATGGCCCTGCGGACCCGTGGCGAGGTAGTGGACGAATTCGCCGCCGCCGCCGCCGTGATGCGGGCGAAGTGCAAACCCGTCACAGCGCCCGCAGGCGCCATGGATATCGTCGGCACCGGCGGCGACGGCAAATCGACGCTGAATATTTCCACCGCGACTGCCATTGTGACGGCCGGCGCGGGCGTTGTCGTTGCAAAACACGGCAACCGCAACCTGTCTTCGAAATCCGGAACTGCAGATGCGCTGGGCGAACTTGGCGTCAACGTCATGGTCGGACCGGATATCGTCAACAAGGCCATTAACGAAATCGGTATCGGCTTCATGATGGCACCGATGCACCATCCGGCGGTCAGACACGTTATGCCGGCACGGATCGAGCTTGGCACGCGCACAATCTTCAATATCCTCGGCCCGCTGACCAATCCCGCAGGCGTCAAACGGCAACTGACCGGCGCGTTTTCCCGCGCCATGATCAGGCCGATGGCTGAAACCCTGCTGGAATTGGGGTCCGAGAAAGCATGGCTCGTACACGGGTCTGACGGCACCGACGAAATTTCCATCTGCGGCGCAACTTGGGTTGCCGCTCTGGAACACGGCAAGGTCACGGATACCGAGATCGGGCCCGAAGATGCAGGTCTGCCGATCCATCCGTTCTCTTCGATTGTCGGAGGAACACCGGCCCATAACGCCGCCGCGCTGCGTGCGCTTCTGGATGGCGAGATATCAGCCTATCGCGACGCGGTTCTGCTAAATACTGCGGCGGCGTTGGTCGTTGCCGACAAGGCGGGCGACCTTAAACTGGGCGTCGAAATGGCCAGACAGAGCATCGACAGTGGGGCCGCAAAGGAAAAACTGCAAAAACTGGCTGCCCTCACATCAGCTTCGGTGTCTTGATGTCTGATATTCTTGCAAAAATAAAAGAATACAAGTTGCAGGAAGTCGTTGCGGCGAAAGCTTCGCGTCCCCTGTCGGAAGTCGAACAGGCAGCCAGAACTGCCGATCCTGTGCGTGGATTTGCCGATGCATTGCGCACGGCCTCGAAATCCGGATACGGCCTGATCGCCGAGATCAAGAAGGCTAGTCCCTCCAAGGGGCTGATCCGGCCCGATTTCGACCCGCCCGCGCTGGCACGGGCCTATGAGGCCGGCGGCGCGACCTGCCTGTCGGTTCTGACCGATACGCCCAGCTTCCAGGGTGCGCCGGAGTTCCTGACTGCCGCCCGTGCAGCCTGTTCCCTGCCTGCGCTGCGCAAGGATTTCATGTATGACACCTATCAGGTGGCCGAAGCGCGCGCCTGGGGCGCGGATTGCATCCTGATCATCCTAGCCTCGGTTTCCGACGCGCAGGCGCAGGAACTGGAAGAGGCCGCATTCGGCTGGGGCATGGACGTCCTGCTGGAGGTTCACGACCGCGCCGAGCTCGATCGCGCGCTGCAACTGCGCTCGCCCCTGATGGGGATCAACAACCGCAACCTGAAGACCTTCGAGGTGACGTTGGAGACGACCAAGTCGCTGGCGCCTCTCGTGCCCGAGGACCGCATTGTCATCGCGGAAAGCGGGTTGTTCACCCCTTCCGACCTTGCCGAACTTGCTGCCGTCGGTGCGCGCAACTTCCTGATCGGCGAGAGCCTGATGCGGCAAGCCGATGTGACGGCGGCAACCAGAGCGCTTCTCGCCAACCCAGAAATAGCAAAGGCCGGATAATGGCAAAGCTCACCCATTTTGACGAAAGCGGCGCGGCCCACATGGTCGATGTCTCGGACAAGGACGTCACCAGTCGGATCGCCGTCGCGCGAGGCCGCATCACCATGCAACCGGAAACACTGGCCATGATCACCGAGGGAACTGCCAAAAAAGGCGATGTTCTGGGCGTTGCGCGCCTTGCGGGCATCATGGGAGCCAAAAAGACCTCCGACCTGATCCCGCTCTGCCACCCGCTGCCGATTGCCAAGGTGACCGTCGATCTGACCCCTGATGCCGGTAGCAACTCGGTTCTGATAGAGGCGACTGTCAAGACCACCGGCCAGACCGGAGTGGAGATGGAGGCCTTGACCGCCGTGAATGTCGCAGCCCTGACCGTCTATGACATGGTCAAGGCGGTGGACAAGTCCATGCAGATCATGGACGTCCGCGTTTCGCTCAAAGACGGCGGAAAATCAGGACGTTACGAGGCCGAATGATGATATCGGTAGAAGAGGCCCTGTCGCATATTCTCGACCTTTTCGAGCCGCTCGGCACGGAACAGGTTTCGATTTCCCGGGCGCAGGGCCGGGTTCTGGCCGAAGACGTTGTTGCAACCCACGACCAGCCACCCTTTGCGTCTTCTGCAATGGACGGTTATGCGGTCCGTGCCGAAGATGCCGCGATCGGCACACGGCTATCTGTCATCGGAGAGTCCGCTGCCGGTAGCAGGTTTGACGGAACACTGGGCGCAGGCGAGGCCGTCAGGATATTCACTGGTGCGCCGGTACCCGAGGGTGCCGGAAAGGTCATCGTTCAGGAAAACGTCAAGCGCGCGCAGGGAAAGATCGAAATCGCCGACGGACCGAACGACAGTGATTTCATCCGTCCGTCAGGTGGTGATTTCAAGACCGGAACGCGCCTGCCCGCGCCGCGGCGGCTGGGCGCTTCCGACATAGGCCTGATAGCGGCGATGAATGTCGCCACGGTCACCGTACGCCGCAAGCCCGTCTTCGCCCTGCTGGCAACCGGCGACGAATTGATGCCTCCGGGCGGCGAGCTCGGACCGGACCAGATCGCATCCTCCAACAACTACGCGCTGAAAGCCCTGATCGAGCAATTCGGCGGTTCGGCGCGGCTATTGCCGATCGCGCGCGATGACGAAGACAGCCTGCGCGCTGTTCTGGATCTCTGCGAGGACGCGGATGCCATCGTGACACTTGGCGGCGCTTCGGTCGGAGATCACGATCTGGTTCGCAAAGTGGCTCAGGACAGCGGATTGGAAACCTCTTTCTACAAAGTCGCGATGCGCCCCGGCAAACCGGTCATGGCGGGACGCTACAACGCGACGCCGATGATCGGCCTGCCCGGGAACCCGGTCTCGGCGCTGGTCTGCGGACATGTGTTCCTGCGCCCTGCCCTGAATGCGATGCTGGGCCTTGGAAAAGAGCCGCTCCCGCGGGAGACTGCGCTTCTCGGCTCGGATATGGGACCGAACGGTCCACGCAGCCACTACATGCGAGCCCTATTGGACAGCACTGCCAAGTCTTTGACCGTAGGGGCTTTTGATCGGCAGGACAGTTCACTCCTGTCGGTGCTGGCGCAAGCCGACGCCCTGCTGGTGCGGCCACCGAACGATCCGGCGAGGCGCGCAGGCGACGCCGTGCAAATCATCAGGATTTAAGAAATGCCCTACGACTTCGGCTTCATGCTTGCGGCTGCAGTTGTAGTGTTCATCGTGGGATTGTCGAAATCTGGGCTGGCCACGGGCCTGGGATCGCTCGCGGTTCCGCTGCTGGCTCTGTTTCTGCCACCGATGGTAGCGGCGGCAATATTGCTGCCTCTTTTGTCGGCCATAGATGTCGTTGTAATCTGGAAATATTGGGACAAGATTCGCAAGGATTTGGTTCTGCTCTGCATTCCGGGCGGCATTCTCGGCATACTGATCGCGAGCTTCTCGATCGGAGCCTTCGATCCGGCGTGGGTGAAGCTAACCGTCGCCGTAATAGCATTGTGGTTCGCCGGACTTTACTATCTGGGCAGTGCGCTTCCCAGGCTGGAAGTCGCAATGGGCATCAAATCCGCCATGTTCTTTGCCACGATTTCGGGTTTTTCCAGCTTTTTCGCCCATGCAGGCGGGCCGCCGATGCGTGCCCTGTTCCTGCATAAGAAACTCGACAAGAGCGCCTATGTCGGCACATTCGGGGCCTTTTTCGGCGTTATTAACGGGCTCAAGATCGTTTCCTATAGCCTGCTGGGTCAATTCTCGCCGCAAACCCTGACAGCAAGCTTGCTGTTATCGCCATTTGTCATGCTGGGAATCATTGCCGGTCTGCGTCTGCACACGATTATCAACCAGACGCTGTTTACTCGTATGGCATATGCAATGCTGACGCTGGCAGGAGCCAAGCTGCTCTATGATGCATTGATAACACTATTTTAGCGATTTTCTGCCGATGCGTTGACACAAAACAAGAACACTTGTAGAACTTCACCGAACGAAAGCGATACAAACAGGGATTGGAGCGGTTCAATGTTGACGCGTAAACAACTGGATTTGCTGGAATTTATTCATCGCAGAATGCAGAAAGACGGCGTTCCGCCCTCGTTCGACGAAATGAAGGAAGCGCTGGATTTGCGCTCCAAATCCGGCATCCACCGATTAATCACAGCACTCGAGGAGCGCGGCTTCATCCGCCGCCTTGCGCATCGCGCCCGGGCGATCGAAATCGTACGCCTGCCAGATTCACTGGCCGATGCATCGGAAAAGACCGGTTTCCAGCCGCGGATCATTGAAGGTGATCTGAAACCTGCCCCGCGCAACGCCATGCCGATCGAACCTACGCACGCGCTGAACCTGCCCGTGATGGGTCGAATTGCCGCCGGCACGCCGATTGAAGCAATCCAGCAGATTTCCCATAACGTGGCTGTGCCGGCCGATATGCTCTCAAATTCGGGACGTCACTATGCGCTTGAGGTCAAGGGTGACAGCATGATCGAGGCCGGCATCAATGACGGCGATATCGTGGTAATCAACGAACAGAGTGACGCCAACAACGGCGATATTGTCGTGGCGCTGGTCGAGGATCAGGAAGCCACGCTGAAACGCCTGCGGAAGCGTGGATCGGCGATCGCGCTTGAGGCCGCCAACCCTGCTTATGAAACCCGCGTCTACCGCGACGATCAGGTTAAAATACAGGGTCGTCTGGTCGGGCTGATCAGAACCTACTAGCCGCCCGCACCGCCTTCGAATTCCACAACCGCGCGCCGCTCGTCTGTCGCGCGGTTATTATTCTGGGCTTTGCGCCACCGGTCATGATCGCAACCGATCCTTCTGTTCGCAAAAATTCCGAGGCCAAGAACAGACAGGGCCCGTCCAGATCGCTGACCCATTGCGGTGCGATGAGGATATCAACCTTTGCACAAGAGGTTTCCAAGCTCCCGTCAGATTTATCCTTGCCCCAGAAATAGCCGATCCTTTGTCCGTCTTTCTCGACGACAAAGTCATCTGGCACGAATTTCTGCCGCGCGCCTGCCTCAGCCTGATCCGCCGTATCGCCGTCGTTTTCCAGCCAGGTTTCGGCGGCAAAGCCGTTGCCCCGTATTCGGGTCAAGGCACGGCCCTTCTCGCCCATGACGCCGACCAGACGACCGTTGTCCGTGACCAATATGTCTGGACGCTCGACCGCGGACCAGAGGATGAAACCGGAAATCGAGACGGCAACGCCCAGCCAGCGAAAATGCCCCAGCCAAAGCATGAAAAAGATTGCACCGGCGGCGATGAGAGCCAAAACCTGGCCGGGCGCGGATTTCACCTGCGTCACCGAAACGTCGAGGCCTGCAATCCAGTGTGCCACGTAAAGTATCCAAGCGATGCCCGCCTGCATCGCTTTCAACGGCGGTTGCTCCAGCCCGACGACCGACAGCAACCCAGCCACCACCGCGCTCGGCATCACAGCCAGTCCCATCACCGGAACGCTCAGCATATTTGCCAGCAGGCCGAGCTTGGCAATCTGGTTGAAATGGAAGGCGGAAATGGGTGCGGTAGCGGCCCCCGCGATGGCAGAAGAAGCTATCAGCGCCATCACAGACCGGAACCTTCTGAAGCGACCGAACTGCAGGCACTGCCACCATGCGACGCGACGCAGGTAATCGAAGGTCGCCACCAGCGCGGAAGTCGCGGCGAAGGACATCTGGAACCCCGGCTCCATGACCGATTCCGGTTGGACCAGCAGTATGATAGTGGCCGCCAACGCAACCGCGCGCAACGTGATCGCAGGCCGGTCCACCAGCACCGCTACCAGCATCACCGAGACCATGATAAACGCGCGTTGAGTGGCGATATTCGCTCCGGAAACCCCCAGATAGGCAAAGCCAGCCAGCAGGGCCAGAACAGCGGCCATCTTTTTGATTGGAAGGCGCAGGGCCAGAAACGGGAGGAGAGCAAAACCATAACGAACCAACGCAAAGATGAATCCCGTCAGCAGCCCCATATGCAGGCCCGAGATGGCAAGAAGGTGCGCGAGATTGGATTTCCGCAAGTCGTCCAACAGCGCCGGATCGACCGCGGACCGGTCACCCGTGATAATAGCGGTAGCGAACGCGCCGGCCTTGTCAGGCAAACGGTTGCGGATGCCCGCGGATATGCTCATCCGTGTTTTAAAAAGCCATAGGGCAAAACTGCTGACGTCCGCCGACTCGGCCAGCACAGCAGGCGTTCGCGCATAACCCACCGCTCCCAGAGAACGGAACCATGCAAGTCTCTGGAAATCAAACCCGCCCGGTTCGACCGGACCGGACGGCGGCGACAGCCGCGCGTTGACCATGATCCTCGACCCCGGATCGGGCTCAAGAATTCCGTAGTCCGAATGTAACGAAACGCGGACGAATTTCGGCGTCCTCTCCGGACCTAAGCGCAACAGAACCGGATCACCCAGTGTGACGCGGGGTTTGTCGCTGGTGGAACGGTCCAGAGCGACGACCGTTCCCTCTACCGGACCGTAATAGTGCCAGCCAAGAACCGGCGCGCCGACGCGATGCGCCCTCCATGATGCGTTCAGAAACCCCAAGGCGATCAGGATAGTGACATAAAAGACGGGACGAGCGGTTGCCGGCAAAAATCGGGCAAAAACCGCAAGACCGCCGGTGACGGCGGCCACGGCCCTGAGTTCGGAAAGCGTCGGTTCGAACCGGATTGAAAAATAGGCAATAACGCCGACACCGAAGATTACCGGCATCCAGAGGAAAAAGCGTATGCGCTGTTCCTCCGGTCCACCAAGGCCGCTGAACACCTGCACGTCCCTTGTCCTTCGCTTTGCAAATGCCTAATAGAGTGTTCAGACTGTCGTTCATCATAGTTTCCAGAAGGTTAATACCAATGCCCACTTCCCCCGTCGTCACCCGGTTCGCCCCGTCGCCCACAGGGTATCTGCATATCGGTGGAGCACGCACGGCCCTGTTCAACTGGCTGTTCGCGCGGGCAAACAAGGGGACCTTCCTGATCCGGATCGAGGACACCGACCGAGCACGCTCGACCCCTGAAGCGACGGCGGCTATCTTCGACGGTCTCGAATGGCTCGGCCTTCTGGGCGACGAAGAACCGGTCAGCCAGTTTGCCCGACGCGACCGCCATGCAGAAGTCGCGCGGCAGATGGTCGAAGCCGGAACTGCCTATCGCTGCTATTCAACCGTCGAGGAAATCGAAGCCTTCCGCGAACAGGCCCGCGCCGAAGGCGCCGCTACCTTGTTCCAGAGTCCTTGGCGTGATGCCGATCCGGCGACCGCACCCGACCTGCCATATGTGATCCGATTGAAGGCGCCACGCGAGGGCCATGTGGAAATTCAGGACCATGTACAGGGCAACGTGGTTTGGAAGGCCGAAACCATGGATGATCTGGTCCTGTTGCGGTCCGACGGCACGCCCACCTATATGCTGGCCGTAGTTGTCGATGATCACGACATGGGAATTACGCATGTAATCCGCGGTGACGACCACCTGATCAACGCCGGGCGGCAGGCACTGATCTACAAAGCCATGGGCTGGGACCTTCCGGAATTCGCCCATATTCCGCTAATTCACGGCGAGGACGGCAAGAAACTGTCCAAACGGCACGGCGCAGTCGGGGTCAGCGAATACCGCGACATGGGATATATGGCCGAAGCGATGCGCAACTATCTGGCGCGGTTGGGTTGGAGCCACGGCAACGACGAACTGTTCTCCACGGAGCAGGCCATCGAGTGGTTCAACCTAGGTGGCATCGGGAAATCGCCCGCCCGTCTGGACTTCAAAAAGCTCGACAGCGTCTCTGCCTATCACATCAAGACGGCGACGGACGAAGGTCTATATGCCGAATTGCTTGCTTTCATTAACTCCCAGGCCGACCTGCAATTCACGGACGCGCAACTCGCTGCACTGAAAACCGCCCTGCCCGTACTGCGCGAACGCTCGAAGAGACTGCCCGACGTATTGGCAAAAGCGCGCTTTGTTCTGGAGCAAAGACCACTGGATCTGGACGAAAAAGCGGCCGTCGCCCTCGATAATGTATCCCGTAGTATACTGAAACAATTGACCACGAGATTACAAAATGATAGCTGGACACTTGACAGTCTCGAAGCGTCGGTCAAAGCTTTTGCGGAAGCCGAAAACCTGAAATTAGGGGCCATTGCGCAACCTTTGCGAGCGGCCCTGTCGGGAACGACGGCATCGCCGTCAGTTTTCGATATGATGGTGATCCTCGGAAAAAATGAGACTCTGGCACGGCTCGGTGACGTAGCACCCTGATTGAGCTGCGCCGTTGGGAAATATTGTTGATCTATGTCGGCCCAAATGCAGACCGACACAAGAAAATGAACGTATAAAATAAAGGCGTATCGCGCCATGACTGAGAGGAACGAATGACAGACACTGCACGGACCGCGAAACTCACCATTGATGGCAAGACACTTGATTTGCCGATTCATTCACCGTCGGTGGGTCCGGATGTTCTCGACATTCGAAAACTCTATGCGCAGGCAGGCGTATTCACTTACGATCCGGGCTTCACGTCCACTGCATCCTGTGACTCCACGATCACCTATATCGACGGTGACATGGGGGAACTGCTGTATCGTGGCTATTCGATCGACGACCTCGCCGATAAATCCAATTTCGTCGAAGTGTGTTACCTGTTGCTAAACGGTGAACTTCCGACCAAGGACGAACTGGAAGAGTTCACCGAGCGCGTCACCCGGCACACGATGGTGCATGAACAGATGCTGCATTTCTTCCGCGGCTTCCGCCGCGACGCGCATCCAATGGCTATCATCTGTGGCGTCATGGGCGCGATGTCGTCCTTCTATCACGACAGCACCGATATTACCGACCCTGTTCAGCGTGAAATCGCGTCAATCCGGATGATCGCGAAAATTCCGACTATTACAGCCATGGCGTTCAAATATTCTGTCGGCCAGCCTTTCATGTACCCACTGAACGATCTGGATTACGCGTCTAACTTCCTGCAAATGTGTTTCGCAGTTCCGGCTGAACCTTACGTGGTGAACCCGATCCTGTCGAAAGCGATGGACCGTATCTTTACGCTTCACGCTGACCATGAGCAAAACGCCTCGACATCGACGGTGCGTTTGGCCGGTTCGTCGGGTGCCAATCCGTTTGCCTGCATTGCGGCCGGCATCGCCTGCCTATGGGGGCCGGCACATGGCGGCGCAAACGAAGCCTGCCTCAGTATGTTGCGAGAAATCGGCACAGTGGACCGTATCCCCGAGTTCGTGGCCCGCGCCAAGGACAAGAGTGATCCGTTCCGCCTGATGGGCTTCGGTCACCGCGTCTACAAGAACTTTGATCCGCGCGCGACCGTGATGAAAGAAAGCGCGGACGAAGTGCTCAGCCTCATGGGTATCAAGAACAACCCGACGCTACAGGTCGCCAAGGAACTGGAGCGTATCGCGCTGGAAGACGAATATTTCATCGAGAAAAAGCTCTATCCGAACGTGGATTTCTATTCCGGTATCATTCTGGATGCGATGGGCTTCCCGACCTCGATGTTCACGCCGATCTTTGCCCTGTCTCGTACAGTCGGCTGGATTGCCCAGTGGCGCGAAATGATCACCGATCCGGGTCTGAAAATCGGCCGGCCGCGGCAGCTCTATCAGGGCCATACGCGGCGCGACTTTGTCGGTCTCGACAAGCGCTAGATTTAGCGAATTCAATCCAAAACGGGGCCGCTGAATATCAGCGGCCTTCGTATTTCGGGCTGCGTTTTTCCAGAAAAGCAATGACGCCCTCGCGGAAATCGCGCGTCTTTCCCGCGAGTCCCTGAAGATGGGACTCGGTTCTCATCTGGTCTTCGAAGGTCTGGTCTAGACTTAGCCGCAGAGCTTGCTTGATATAGCGATAGGCTTCCGTGGGCCCGTTTGCCAAAGCCGCTGCGCGGCTGCCCACCACGACGGGAAGGTCGACATCCTCGACAGCTTGCCAGATCATGCCCCAGCCTTCAGCAGTTTTGGCGTCAACCGGTTCCGCAAACAGCGCCATACCCATGGCGCGCGCATATCCGATCTGGCGCGGCAACCAATAGGTCACTCCGGCATCCGGCACCAGACCGATGCGCGCAAATGCCAGAATGAACTTCGCCGAGGCTCCGGCAATCACGATGTCTGTCGATAGGGCGAGAGTCGCACCGGCACCGGCGGCGACACCATTGACCGCCGCGATTGTCGGGATTTCGCATTCATAGATCGCTTGCATCATCGGCTCGTATTCATCCCGCAATGTGCTTTCAAGATCTATATCCGAAAGGTTGCCGGCATCGCCCAGATCCTGGCCGGAGCAGAATGCGTCTCCGGCTCCGGTAAATACCAGAACCCTCGCCTCTTCCTGCGCCTTGCGCACTGCATGATATATCTCTGCCCGCATTTGCTGGTTAAGCGCGTTCTTGACCTTCGGTCTGTTCAGCGTGATCGTCACAACGCTGTCCATCACATCATACAAGAGCGTTTCGTATAGCATCGGGCCTCCTCGTATGAGGACGAGGATATAGTCACAAGACGCGATTGAAAACGAAAACTTGACTGCTAGCGGTCCAAGATTTCACGCAACCTTTTCTGCTCGGCGTCGCTCAAGGTGGCAGGCGCCACCGGCTTGCGCCGCCGTACGAAAAGAAGGGCGACGCCAAGCCCGACCAAAAACAGGACTGGACCCGCCGCCCAGAGAGCCAAATTGGACAATGTGCGCGCCGGGCGCAGCAGGACATATTCGCCATAGCGTTCCACGATATGGGCAACGACCTGTTCGTTGGTGTCGCCCACCTGCAAACGTTCCCGCACCAGCACCCGCAGATCAGCCGCAATATCCGCGTTCGAACTGTCGATATTCTCGTTTCGGCAGACCAGACAGCGCAAGTCCTTGGAAATTTCCCGCGCGCGCGCCTCCAGCACCGGATCGGCCAGAATCTCGCCCGGCTCCACCGCATGCGAGGAAAACGCACGAAACAAGGCCATGATCAGCAATAGCGACAGCGCGATATATCGCATTTTCTTCATACCCTACTCCGCTGCCACGGCCGCAGGCGCAGTCTTGCGCCGTGCAACGCCAACGCGATAACGGCGGTCTGTCAGGCTCAACACTCCGCCCAGGGACATGACAATCGCTCCAAGCCATATCCAGTTAGCGAACGGCTTGATATATATACGCACCGCATAACCGCCTTCCGGCTGCGGGTCGCCAAGAACCACATAAAGGTCGCGTGTCAAACCGCTGTCGATCGCGGCTTCCGTCGTGGGCATGCGCTGCACCGGATAGAAGCGTTTTTCGGGCAATAGTTCGGCCACGGCCTTACCTTCCTTGAGGGCAGTGAACACACCCTGATCGAAGCTGTAGTTCTTACCCTGCGCCTTGCGGACCGCGTCGAAGCGGAACTCGTATCCGGCAACGGAATAGCTGTCGCCGATATTGGCGACGCGAATATCCTCGGTTTCCCAAGCAGTTACAGCGGCAACTCCGAATATTGTCAGGCCAAGCCCTGCGTGCGCGACAGCCTTACCCCAGTCGGCGCGCGGCAGGTTTCCCAAACGGCGAAGAACTTCGGCCGGTCCGGCCTTGCCAAGCCGCGCCCGCGTAGCCAGATCAGCGGCAGCGCCCAGAACCAGCCAAGCGGCCAGCGTAATTCCGATGGGCGCCATCATGCGCCCTCCGGTCTGCATCACCCAGACCAACGATCCAAGCGCCACCGACAAGGCCAGAACGCCCCAGAGCGGTTTCGACGCTTTTCTCAGGTTTCCCCGCTTCCACGGCAACATCGCGCCGACCGGCAGGATCATGGCCAAAGCGATCATGAAGGGCGTGAAAGCCAGATTGAAAAAGGGCGCGCCGACGGACAGTTTTTTCCCAAGAGCAAGCTCGGCCACCAAGGGCCAGATCGTGCCGAAAAACACCACGGCAGCGGCAACCACCAGCAACAGATTGTTCAGGACCAGCGCACTCTCTCGGCTGACAGGACTGAACATCGACGGCGACGACAGACGCGCAGCGCGCACGGAATAGAGCGTCAGCGAACCGCCGATGGCGATAGTCAGGATACCCAGTATAAATACGCCCCGCTCGGGATCATTTGCGAAAGCATGCACCGAGGTGATGACGCCTGACCGCACGATAAACGTGCCGATCAGGCTGAAGGAAAACGCAAGGATCGCCAGCAGGATAGTCCAGCTTTTCAACATATCGCGCTTTTCTACCACGATCGCCGAATGCAGCAGGGCTGCGGCGACCAGCCACGGCATGAAGCTGGCGTTCTCGACCGGATCCCAGAACCACCAACCGCCCCAGCCCAATTCGTAATAAGCCCACCACGAACCCAGAGCGATCCCGGCGGTCAGGTTGATCCAGGCCAGAAGCGTCCAGGGCCGGACCCAACGCGCCCAAGCGGCATCGACGCGGCCCTCGATCAGCGCGGCAACGGCAAAACTGAAGGACATCGACAGTCCGACATAGCCCAGGTAGAGGAACGGCGGATGAAACGCGAGGCCGGGATCCTGCAACAGAGGGTTCAGGTCGTTACCGTCAAGCGGCACATCCAGAAGGCGCTCGAACGGGTTGGAAGTGAAAATCAAGAACGCGAGGAACGCCACGGAAATCATTGATTGAACTGATAAAACCCGTGCCTTCAGCGCAGCGGGAAGGTTGCGGCCAAACAAAGCCACCAATGCACCATAAAAGCTCAGGATCAACACCCACAGTAACATCGAACCTTCGTGATTACCCCAGACGCCGGTAACTTTATAGAGCATCGGCTTGGCGGAATGCGAATTCGCGGCCACCAGCCGGACCGAGAAATCCGAAGTCACGAAAGCCTGCGTCAGCATCGAAAACGCGATCAGGATCAGGAAGAACTGTACCAGTGCAGCCGGACTCGCGAGGTCCATCCAGTTGGTCCAGCGTTTCTGGGCTCCCACCAAAGGCACAACCGCCTGCACCAGCGCTATGGCAAGCGCCAGCACCACCGCAAAATGTCCGATTTCGGCTGTCATGGCCACTCCGTGATTGTTTGGCGGGAGTATACTGCTTTGAAGTCAAAGCTCAATTCACGAATAAGACAGGTGGCACTTAGCCGCTATCGGCACGGGTCCGCTGCCAGTCAAGCAATGCCGCGTTTCCATCATGCGATACGTCTGGCGTCGTTTGGGCTTGTGGAACAGTCACGGATTGCGCGGCAAGGGGAACCACCGACTGCATTGCGCGGCGACCGTCGCGTAAATAGTGCATCTCGCGCGCTCCAAAATAGAAAGACACAACGGCGCCAAGCAACCACCACAACGGATCAGGAACATGACCAAGACCCTGCATCCGTATAGTAAAACCCGACGGATCCCACATCGCGTAAACAAACATCGCCACTGTTCCGAGCGCCAGTACAGGCCGCGGCAAGCGGTTCAACCCATTGACAAATATGTCAAAAATTCCTGATGGAACCTGCGCAAACTCGGCACGGAACTCCTCCAGCGCGGTAGTGTATTCCTCATGCTGCTGCGCCATCCCCTTAGTCCGGTTGGGCACAAACACTTCTGTGACGCGCTCGACCGCGCCGCCGATCTTTCCGGCCGAAGTTCCGAGACCCAGTATATTCGCAATTATCCCCAATGGCTTATCCTGTTACAGTGGTCCTGCTTGCTGAGGTGATAGCGAGCGGACATGAATTCTTCGGCTCGCCTGATCCATCCGCCTTTTCCGCCATCTTTGCTGCGCGCGTATTTGCGCGAGGACGGGCGTCTGTCCGCAAGCCGGTAATAGTAATTGCGCCGGGCAATACCGTAGGCATCCACCAGATGAACCGGCGCCATCAGCATCGCGTTACGCGCCGCCTTCACGGTTTGCGGCCCCAACGCGCCGTCCACTGCGATGCTCAGCCCCATGGCGTTCAACAAGTCTTGCAACAACATTACTGCCTGCGCACCGGCATTGACATACATGTCGAATACCGACGGCTGCAGAGGCTTCGGCAACCGGTCCAGATGCGGACCGTAAAAATAATGCTTCAGAAAGATTTCCCGCGCATGTGCCTTGTCCAGCATGCGCACGTCGGCGACATCCACATCGCCGTCGGCATCCAGATCCAGACCCAGCCTGCGCATCGCGTGAACCGTTACGCCGAAATTGGTCGCACCGCCGGGGTCGTCTGGATCATTCACAAACCCGCCTTCGCGCCGGATGATTGCCTCTGCGATTTGTTCGACCGTCTGCATGCCATCAAATTCCCGTGGATTTGCGGCAAGGCTAATAAATTAGGTTTTAAGAAGTGTTTATTGGGCGTCCGGTTGATAGACGCCCTGTTCTTTCAAGGCGTCGACGACCTCTTTGGGCATGTAGTTCTCGTCATGTTTGGCGAGGATTTCCGTGGCCTGAAATGTCCCGCCAACCAGCGTGCCGGTAGCGATCATGCCTGTGCCTTCGGAAAACAGATCGGGCAGGATTCCGGTGAACACTACCGGCACCGAAGCGCCACCATCAGTAACCGCGAAGGAAATTGTCTCTCCACTACGTACAAGCGTACCTTCTTCGACCAAACCACCAATACGGAAGATCTCAGATGGGGCGGGTGCCGATTCAGCCACTTGGGACGGGCTGCGGAAAAACGCAACACCTTCGCGAAAACCGAAACCGACCAGCAACGAGGCAATGGCGATCAGCACGAACCCGATGATAACCAGTCTAATTCGGCGCTTTTTCTTTAACCCAGCCACAGAAACCTCACGGGAACATCGGCGCGAATTCCAGACCCGCGGCTTCTTGCAAACCCAGCATAAGGTTTGCGTTCTGGACGGCCTGACCGGACGCACCCTTCATCAGGTTGTCGAGCGTGGAAATGATGATGACGCGGCCCGGAGTCCGGTCGGCCTTCACACCGATCAGACACATGTTCGACCCGCGCGCATGCCGCGTAGCGGGCACTTCACCCATCGGCAGAACATGCACGAAACGCTCGTTTGCGAATTGCTTTTGAAGGGTTTCCAACACCGCCTCTGCTGATCCTTTTGCATAGATCGTTGAATATATTCCGCGGTTTTGCGGCAGCAGATGCGGCGTGAAGCTGACGGTGACATCAGTACCGGCAGCAAGGCTCAACTCCTGATCGAACTCGCCCATATGCCGGTGGCTTGCCACGCCGTATGCCTGAAACCCTTCGGAAACTTCGGAAAAGAGGATACCTTCCTTTGGGCTGCGACCTGCCCCGGTCACGCCGGATTTGGCATCAATAACGATATCCGTCGGGTCAACCACTCCGGCACGCAATAAGGGGATCAACGGCAGAAGGCCGGTCGCTACATAGCAACCCGTATTAGCCACAATGCGAGCCTTGGCAATTTCCGCCCGATAGAATTCCGGCAGGCCGTAAACAGCCTCGGCCTGAATATCCATGGCCGTATGCTCCAACCCGTACCATTTCTTGTAGTCAGCGGCGTTGCGCAGCCGGAAATCGGCTGAAAGATCTACAACTTTAACATGTTCGGGCAAAGATTTCACCAAGCCGTGCGTCACGCCGTGCGGCAGGGCACAGAACGCCAGATCAATGGCGGAAAAATCAACCTCTTCAATCTTGGTCAGCAGCGGCAGGTCTAGGTAAGCGAGATGCGGAAACACGGATCCCATTGTCTGGCCGGCTTTTCGATCTGCCGTCATCGCCACTATCTTCATGGACGGATGGGTTGCTATGATCCGTACTAGTTCAGCGCCTGTGTAACCGGATGCGCCCAAAATCGCGATGTTTTTCGGCTGAGCCATTAGGCCTCTCCTCGATATGTCACTGTTGATGTAGGGTATTTAATGGGGTCGTGCAATCAGACGGCATTAAAAACTACCGGTTTCCCGACAAAATGTGACGCGGCTTTGGAAACCACCTTCGGATCACCTGTCGTCAGGAAGCGTCCCGGCCTGTCGGCTCCGACCATTTCGGGGTGGCGTTGCAGGTAATCCGCAAGGCTTTCCGCCACGATCGTTCCCTGCGAATAGACATCGACCTCCGGTCCGAGCGCATCCTGGAACACGTCCTTCAAGATCGGGTAGTGCGTGCATCCCAAGACCGCCGCGCGCGGCTTTGGCATACGACGCAACAGCGCCGCAACATGGCTACGCACCAGTTCGGCGGCCAGTTCGAAGTCGTCCTGCTCCAACGCGTCGACGACACCGCCGCAGGGCTGAGCTTCTACGTCGACGCCGATGGCGCGAAATGCCAATTCACGCTGGAATGCGCGACTGGCGACCGTCGCCGGCGTGGCGAACAACGCGACCTGATCCACCGCGACCTCCCGCGGCGGCGACGCATCGCCCCAGTTGCGTTCGGTCACTGCCTCGATCAGCGGAACAAAAACGCCGAGCACCCGCTTGTTTTTGGGCAACCAGGTTTCCTGCATCCGCTTAAGCGCTACGGCAGATGCCGTATTGCACGCCAGAATTACCAGATCGCAACCTTCTTCCCACAAGCGTTCTGTGTGCTGGCAGGTGAATTCGAAAATCTGCTCCGCATCGCGCACCCCGTAAGGCGCATGCAGGTTGTCTCCCAGATAGACCAGTGGCTGATCCGGCAGGCGCGCGGCAATGGCTTGCTGGACAGTCAAGCCGCCAATTCCTGAGTCAAATATCCCGACGGGCATCTTTTTCGCTCTTCCTAGATTTCTTTACCGACGCCCCGCCAGGCCGCTATATGCGACGAAACGGGGGCTCCGGCCCGCTGGAAATCCATTGCCGCCTTTAGCTGATTTGTCAATGCATGTCGGCGGCAAGGCGTGCATAACAAAAAGGGGCCACGAGGGCCCCTTCGAAATCTTGATAGTGAAACACTTAGCGTTTCGAGAACTGGAAGCTCCGGCGGGCCTTGGCCTTACCGTATTTCTTCCGTTCCACAACGCGCGAGTCGCGGGTCAGGAAGCCGGCAGCTTTGAGTGCTGTACGCAGAGATGGTTCGTACAATTGCAGGGCCTTGGAAATGCCGTGCTTGACAGCGCCGGCCTGACCGGACAGGCCGCCGCCCTTGACCGTTGCCATCACGTCGAACTCGCCGGCTACGCCAGCGACTGCGAAAGGCTGACGCAGAACCATTTGCAGCACGGGGCGTGCAAAATATGCGTTCATGTCGCGGCCGTTCACGGTGACTTTGCCGGAACCTGGTTTGATCCATACGCGGGCAACCGCGTCTTTACGTTTACCGGTGGCATAGGAACGACCCAGAGCATCCCGCACTGGCTCACGCGCTACGGACGTTTCGACTTGCGCCAGGCTGGAACCGTCAACCGCATCTTTCAGCGCGTCCAGAGATTTGATTTCGTCGCTCATGATTACGCGCTCCGGGTGTTTTTCTTGTTCATGGACTTAACGTCCAGAACAGTTGGGTTT
The DNA here is from genome assembly GCA_024640245.1 of Paracoccaceae bacterium. Lineage (GTDB taxonomy): Bacteria > Pseudomonadota > Alphaproteobacteria > Rhodobacterales > Rhodobacteraceae > Amylibacter. The sequence goes on from JAHEFH010000016.1 coordinate 28,404, forward strand.
TGGGCTTCATGTGGATGCTCTGCACCAGTGTAGATGCGCAGGTTCGTCATTTGCTGACGGCTCAGCGGACCGCCGGGCAGCATGCGCTGAACAGCCTTCTCCAACAGGCGCTCCGGATGCTTGCCTTCCAGGATCTGTCCGGCAGAGCGTTGCTTGATTCCGCCCGGATGGCCGGTGTGCCAGTAGTGAATCTTGTCGGTACGTTTTTTACCGGTCAGTTGCACCTTGTCGGCATTGACGACGATGACGTTGTCACCCATGTCCATGGACGGAGTGAAGCTAGGCTTGTGCTTGCCACGCAGGCGCATGGCAATAATCGACGCCAAACGGCCCAGAACAACGCCTTCAGCGTCGATCAGCAGCCATTTCTTGTCGATATCAGCTGGTTTCGCTGAAAAAGTTTTCATTTGTTCTATCCCGCAAAGAGAAGACGCAGTCGCGTCCGAATTCGATGTTCGCGTTTTAGCCATCTTTTAGGCCAAGTCAACAGGGCTTTTCCAAGAATAATACCGCGAAATCAAATACTTATAAAATAGGTATTATTTTACCCCATATTTTGGGGCTTTATCCTCTTGCCCAAGGGTCATTCACGGTCCAGAATTTCTAGAACCAACAAGGAACTACCTATGACAGACCAACTGGTAACTGACAACCGGACGGGCGCCGTGGCGACCCTAACCCTCAATTCTCCGTCCACGCTGAACGCATTATCAGACGCCTTGATGAAGGCGTTGCATGACCGGTTGGACGTCCTTGCCGGAACACCAGAAGTCCGCGCAGTAATCTTGGTCGGCGCAGGAAAAGCCTTTTGCGCGGGACACAATCTGAAGGAAATGACCGCCGGCCGCCAGAGCGAAGACGGAGGCCAAGCCTATTTCAGCGACCTGTTTCGACGGGCGGCGGCGCTAATGCAACGTATACAGACCCTGCCCCAACCTGTGATCGCGCAGGTACACGGCGTCGCCACGGCTGCCGGCTGCCAACTGGTCGCCAGCTGCGATATGGCGGTCGCGGCGCATGGCACTCGCTTTGGCGTCAACGGGGTGAACATCGGCTTGTTCTGTTCCACCCCGATGGTGGCCCTGTCCCGCAATGTTCCGCGCAAGAAAGCCTTCGAAATGCTGACAACCGGCAAGTTCATCACCGCCGAGGAGGCCGAACGCGTCGGCCTGATCAACAAGGTCGTAACGGAGGAGGAGTTGCAGAGCGACACCGCGGAACTGGCGGAAACGGTCGCGGGTAAGCTTTCATCAGTGGTCAAGATCGGCAAGGCAGCTTTCTATGAGCAATTGCAGATGCCTGTAACTCAAGCCTACGACTATGCCGGCGACGTCATGACGCAAAACATGATGATGCAGGACACTGCAGAAGGCATTGCCGCGTTTCTGGACCGGCGCAAGCCAAACTGGAACCAGTCCTAGCGCAGGCTCTGCGCTTTCGGATATGTGGCCTCAAAACCTGCCCGCAGTATCAGCGTCACCACCACAACCGCTCCGATCTGGTGGACGATAGCAATCTGCCATGGCGCGGCATAAAGAACCGTTCCGATCCCCATGACCATCTGGCCAAAGACCATAACCATAACCCAGTCAAAAGCGCGCTTGGTGGCCCGGATCGCGCTCTTGCGGCTCTGCCACCAGACGTAGCCTGTAAACAGAAAAACCAGATAACCCAACATGCGGTGGTTGAACTGAACCAGCGCCGGATTTTCAAAGAAGTTGGTCCAAAGAGGCTCATAGTCGAAGCTTTCCGAAGGCAGGAACTCTCCGTTCATCAAGGGCCAGTCGATATAGCCGCGCCCGGCGTCGATACCCGCGACCAATGCACCCAACAGGATTTGCGCGAAAGCCAGAACCAGCAGAATGTCAGCCAGACGGATCATGCGTGCATCTTTCTGCCTGCGGGACTGGAACAGATCCTTTTCATTGCGCCGCAACAGCCAGGCGAACCACGCCAGAACCAACAGGATGGCAAAAGCCAGCCCCAAATGCGTCGCCAGCCGGTAAGAGGCCACATCAACCATCCGTCCTGTCAGGCCAGAGGATACCATCCACCAGCCGACCGCGCCCTGAAGTCCGCCCAATCCGCCGACCAGCAGCAACCGTCCGGTCCAACCGGACGGAATCCTCCTGGTCAACCAGAAGAACAGGAAGCCGACGGCCCAGACCAAACCGATCATGCGGCCCAATTGACGGTGACCCCATTCCCACCAATAGATCGACTTGAAATCTGACAATGTCATGTGCTTGTTCTGCAACTGAAATTCCGGAATAGTCTGGTATTTCTCGAACTCAGAAACCCAGACTTCTTCGCTCATCGGAGGGATCGCTCCAGTGACCGGTTTCCACTCGGTGATCGAAAGGCCGCTGTCGGTCAGCCGCGTCAGGCCGCCAACCGCAACCATCAAGACCACGAGCGCGAACAGGATCATCAGCCAGACAGACACCATCCGGCGCGCCGAGGTCTTGCCGCTGTCGATCAGCCCGCCCTTGGGACCGGTCGTTGCGGCCTTGCCGGTTTCAACCTCTTCGAAGATACTGCGTTTGTTGTTCATCGGATGCTCCTGCGCTTAGCCGGAAACCTATGGCGATGACCCCCTTTCGGCAAGTCAATCCTCAGCTTTTCGGTCGTGGTTTCTTGTCGCTGAGCGCGCGGACTACTCCGTGCAGTGTCCGAATGTCAGCATCGGTCAGCGCCATGCGAGAGAACATGTTTTGCAGGTTCAACCGCATACTGGCGGCCTTGTCCTCGGGCCAGAAGAAATCGACCGCGTCGAGGCTCGTTTCCAGTCGCTCCAGCAGCTTCTGGACCTCGATGTTCTGCGCCGGACGCGTTCCGGCCATTTCCATGACCTCTGGCGCCACCTCGGCACTCTGCCGCCGCCATTCATAGGCGGTCAGCAACACGCATTGCGCCAAGTTCAACGAGGCGAAAGCCGGATTGACCGGAACCGAGATCAGCGCGTTCGCGCGAACGATATCCTCGTTCTGCAAGCCTGCACGTTCCGGTCCGAACAGTACCGCTACCTTCTGACCTTTTTCGATCAGCGCGCGTGCATGCTCCATGGCGCGCTGTGGCGACATCACCGGTTTCGCCAGATCGCGATTGCGGGCCGTGGTTGCGAAAACGTAGTTCATGTCGGCGATGGCGGAACCGGTATCCTCATGCAGGCCGACGTGGTCCAGAACACGCCCTGCCCCGCTGGCCATTGCCACCGCCTTCGGATTAGGCCAGCCGTCGCGCGGACTGACCAACCGCAAGCGTTCGAGCCCGAAATTCCACATAGCACGGGCTGCAGCGCCGATGTTCTCGCCCATCTGCGGCTGCACCAGAACAAAGGCCGGTTGAGGCCCGGCCCAGTCGTCTGCTTTGTTA
>JAHEFH010000209.1 GCA_024640245.1 Paracoccaceae bacterium
CCGTTTGCGGCTAGCTTGCCATTCCGGTTTCCGGTCCGGCGGCGAGCAGGCCATGATTCCGCTGTCGCCGAACACCATGATTTCCCGCGCCTGGTCAATGGTTTCCCCGATCAGGGCCACCCTTCGGCATTTTCCCTTATCACCGGGCTTGCTGCCCTCGACCTGACGGCGTATCCATTCGGCGCCGGCCCGTGTTTTACCGGCACCACGTCCGCCCATGATGACCCAGGTCATCCAGTCGCCATCCGGCGGCAACTGGTGACCTAGCGCCCAGATTTCAAACAACCATGGCATGGCTGCCAATGCGTTGCAGCTCAGTCCATCGACAAACTCCGCAACATCATCATCCGTCGCGCAACTTAGCAATTCGGCCAAGGATTTCCGCCCTTGCCTCATCGACGTCAATAGTTCCGCCTCCGAAAGTTCCAAGGATAGTTTCACGGCGTTTTCCAAGTGCCACCTCGTATTCTGTGACTTGCAAAGAGGCCTTATGGTAGTCGCGAGTCAGGCCGGCCAAAGAGTTCGCACGATCCTGCGGTTCGTCGAACGCATCCAGCTTTGCTATCGCGACATTCAGAGCCGCCTTCAGATTGTCATAAAGTTTACGGGCCTCATCCAATCGGCTAATCAGATCGGCTTTTTCCCCGTTAGGGTGTTCGGTATTCATTCAGATGTAGCTCTCCGGAGGGGGATCCGAACGAGTAGAAACAAAAAAGCGACAGACCATCGGTCTATCGCTTGCCCACTTCTTCCAGCTTGAAATAAGTTATACTTTAGAGAGTTCTGTTTGTCAATTACTATCTTTTAGGTTGCACCCCATGCAGCGTACGCTACTCCATCACTCCGCTGCGGCCTTGTTTTTCTCGGCCTCAATCCGCCGCCATTTGGCAACATTTCTGTTATGCTCCGCAAGTGTTCTTGAAAACACGTGACCGCCGCTGCCGTCTGCAACAAAATAAAGGTTATCGGACTTCGATGGATTCAAGGCTGCCTCGATTGACTCTTTGCCGGGATTCGCGATCGGCGTCGGCGGCAGGCCGGAAACGATATAAGTATTGTAGGGCGTTTCTTTTTCCAATTCGCTGCGACGCAACCCCCGACCGAGAGTTTCCTTGCCGAGCGTCAGCCCGTAAATCACCGTCGGATCCGTTTGCAGGCGCATACCCTTGTTCAGCCGGTTCACGAAAACCGCGGCGACGTCTTTGCGCTCAGTACTGATTCCGGTCTCTTTCTCGATGATCGACGCCATGATCAACGCCTCTTCCTTGGTCTTGTATGGCAAGCCTTCCGGGCGTTGCTCCCAAGCCTCATCCAGAATGCGTTGCTGCTCCCGCATCATGCGGGCGAGGACGACTTCGACGGAATCGCCCTTGGAAATGGCATAGGTATTTGGCGCCAGAGAGCCTTCTGCCGGAACACTGACAGCTTCTCCTGCCAATTCCTCGACAGATTGCAGCTTTTCAACAATTTGGTAACTGGACCAGCCCTCTGGGATCGTCACCTGATAGTTGATCCCCTTGCCAGACGATATAAGCGCAAGAACCTCTTCCATAGATGAGCGTGCAGGGATCGCGTAATCACCGAACTTCAGATTGTCCTCCTGCCCGGTGTATCGGGCAGCTACTCGGAAAATAAACGGGTTCGAAATCGCGCCAACTTCGGAAAGACGGTCGGCGACTTTCTGCAGACGCTCGCCGCGCTGAACCGAAAATTCAGTATCCGCCACCAACGGTCCCTGACCGCTGAACTCACGTTTCCCCCAATAGACTAGACCGCCGACTGCGATCAGCCCGACAATCAAAATGTTCAGGAAGTTAGCTGCGAAATGCCGCGCCATGTATCAGCTGTCCACTTTACCCATAACCAGAGAGGCATTGGTACCGCCAAATCCGAAAGAATTCGAGAGGACAATGTTTATTTTCCGTTTTACGGCTGAATTTGGCGCAAGATCCAGATCGGTATCGACCATCGGGTTTTCCAGATTGATCGTAGGCGGCGCAACCTGGTCCCGAATTGCCAGAAGACAGAAGATGGCCTCGACCGCACCGGCAGCCCCGAGCAGGTGTCCGATGGACGATTTTGTCGAGGACATCGTCGCCTTGGCAGATTGCTCACCCAGCAATCGAGCAACGGCACCCAACTCGATCGTATCGGCCATCGTCGAGGTCCCGTGCGCGTTGATATAGTCAATCGCGGAAGGCTCCAATCCGGCACGTTTCAACGCCGCTGACATTGACCGGAAACCGCCGTCACCGTCCGCCGAAGGCGCCGTGATGTGATACGCGTCACCGGACAGGCCGTACCCAAGAATCTCGCCATAAATCTTGGCGCCACGCGCCTTGGCGTGCTCGTATTCTTCCAGGACGACCACTCCCGCGCCTTCGCCCATGACAAAGCCGTCGCGGTCAGCGTCATAAGGGCGAGAAGCCTTCGCAGGATCATCCCGACGCGCAGTGGAAAGGGCTTTACAGGCATTGAAACCCGCAATTCCAATTTCACTGATCGGGCTTTCGGCACCGCCTGCTACCATGACATCCG
>JAHEFH010000210.1 GCA_024640245.1 Paracoccaceae bacterium
TCACCAAAGAAAGGCTGCACGTCGCGGATCGCGGTGTGACCCTTACTGCCGGTAGTGGAATAACGAACGTGGCCGATCGACAATTCGCCCGGCAGGGTGTCCATCAAGCTCTTGGAGGTGAAATTATCACGGACATAACCGAACCTGCGCGCCGAGTTGAAATCCGCCTCTTTGTCATAGGAAACGATGCCGCCGGCCTCTTGCCCGCGATGCTGGAGCGCATGCAGACCGAGAGCGACGAAGTTCGCAGCTTCATGAACGCCGATGACACCGAAGATACCACATTCTTCTTTCAGTTTGTCATCGTCAAAGGGGTGGGCGAGGAATGGCTTGGTCTGGCTAAGCATAGCGTTCCGGTCCGGCGCAGTTCTGTCGGGTCTTCTATAGTGGCTGCCGGACGGGTTGTCACGTGCCCGTACGTCCCAATTTCGTTATCAAAGGAAGTTTATGAGCCGGAATTGCCGGTTTCTGCGCCGCCTTCAGCGGCACATGCTGCTGTCAGCTCCGAATATTTGCCGACAATCCACTGCGGAGCCTCGGTGGGAATCATTTCTTCAAGTTTGGATTGGGTCGATGCCATTATCTGCCGCGACTTACTTTCGGTAACCATCGCCATTCCCTGATCCTCGGGCACGATACGGTCGTAAAGGATGAAAGCCACCGCGACCAGCAGGGCGCCACGAGCAACCCCAAACAGGAATCCCAACCCCTGATCTATGCCCCCGATAGCCGACCTTTGCACCGCTCCGGCGAAAATCGGCGTGAATACTGCGACTATGATCAGCGCTACGCCAAAGACTGCGGCGAAGGAGGAAAGGATCGACAGCTCGCAGGAAGAACCGATCAGATCACGTACAACTGGAATTTCCTTGATCAGGGGTTCAGCGTCCGCGGCAAAGATGAACGCGACGGCTGCAGCCACGACCCAGCCGACGATTGCCAGAATTTCCCGTACCAGACCGCGCGAATAAGCCAGTATGGCCGAAATGACCACGACACCGGCGACCACGCCATCTATGATTGTGAAACCTTCCATTCCCGACTCCTGAGTTAAGACTCTGTCTTGTTTTCGAAACAGGCCGTCAAGAAACCACCCAAGTCCTCAACACGGTTAATAGTCATCCCTGATTCGCCTGTCAATTTCATCCTTGAAGGGGCGTAGGCTGTGGAAAAACCCAATTTTGTTGCTTCTTTAACGCGGACCTCGGCTTGCGTAATCGGGCGCAGTGCACCGGAAAGGCTGATCTCTCCGAAAACAACGGTATCGGGCGGCAGGGCGATGCCCTCTCGCGAGGATACCAGCGCGGCGGCGACCGCGAGATCGGCGGCCGGTTCCGACACGCGCATGCCTCCTGCAATGTTCAGATAGACGTCATGGCCGCCGAAGCTGACGCCGCAACGGGATTCCAGAACCGCGATTATCATTGCCAGACGCGCGCTGTCAGATCCCACAACCGCGCGGCGCGGCGTGGCAAGGGTCGAAGGCGCAACCAGCGCCTGGATTTCCACCAGCAGCGGGCGCGTGCCCTCGATGCCGGCGAAGACCACCGATCCGGGTGCTGGCTTGTCCCGCTCCGACAGGAACAGGGCGGAAGGGTTGGTGACCTGTTGCAGGCCGGCACCGGTCATTTCGAAAACCCCGATCTCGTCGGCAGGTCCGAAGCGGTTCTTTACCGCCCTTAAAATTCGAAACTGGTGGCCGCGCTCGCCTTCGAAATAGAGCACGGTGTCAACCATGTGTTCGACGACGCGCGGACCTGCGATCTGGCCTTCCTTGGTGACATGCCCGACCAGAATGACCGAAACGCCCCGCTTTTTCGCGAAGGTTACCAGTTCATGGGCGGTGGCGCGAACCTGGCTGACGGAGCCCGGGGCGCTCTCGACATGATCGGCCCACATTGTCTGAATGGAATCGATGATCACAAGATCGGGGCGCTCGGCCTCGAGCATGGTCAGCACGTCGCGCAGGTTGGTTTCCGCCGCCAGTTTGACCGGTGCGTCCGACAGGTTCAGCCGTTGTGCCCGCATGCGGATCTGGCTGGTGGCCTCTTCTCCGGAAACATAAATGGATTTCTTGCCACTTCGGGCGAAATGGGCCGCGGCTTGTAACAGAATGGTCGATTTTCCGATTCCCGGATCGCCACCGACCAGAATGGCCGAGGCCGGAACAAGCCCGCCGCCAAGCACGCGGTCCAGTTCTTCCAGCCCGAAAAGGGCGCGCTGCAACGGGGCTTCTGTCGTAGACAGATCGCCGAGTTCGACCCTGCGCCCGCGTCCGGCGCCGAGCGTTTTGCCTTTGGGGCCGGCGGCCAACGGCACATCCTCGGCAATGGAATTCCACTCGCCGCAGGCTTCGCAACGTCCGGTCCACTTTGTGTAAACCGCGCCGCAGGTATTGCAGGAAAAGGATTGTGTTTGCTTCGCCATGTCGCTCTCAGCCCGTTAGATATTGGAAGGGCAGGCCCAGGAGCAAGACCAAACCGAACAGTAGTTGCAACAGCGGCAGAAAACGGCTTGAACCGCGTTC
>JAHEFH010000123.1 GCA_024640245.1 Paracoccaceae bacterium
GTCGATCGTCGCTTCGTATTCGGACAGGGGCGCCGAACCGGCAATGGCCATCCTGACCGAAGGCCGGCCTTCGAGGTTCAAAACGTTCGCGGCGATCCCGTCAGGGGCCTCGTCCAGCAGAATGTGCAGGTCGAGAATTTCCGTTTCGTTTGAATAGCCGACCGCAACCTTGAAACTTCCGGCCGGGCCGTCGATGCGGTTGGCCTGCAAGTCCAGCTTTCCTGCGCCGCCGGACAGGATGGCGGTGCCGTCCAGCGACAAGGTAGCGGCAGTTCCCAGCACGGTCGGGCCAAGCGTGATTGCACCGGCCATGATCTTGCGGATGTCAACTTCCAGCGGCAATTCAGGCAGCTTGAATGGCGTCGCTTCTGCCGAAGGTGGCGCTTTCTGGCCAGCGGGAAGGCGTTCCAACTGGATCGTTTGAACCGACAGTTCGGTGATTTCCAGCCGTCGTGACAGCAATGCAGCACGGCTCCAGTCCAGTTTGAGGCCGGTCATGGTCAGCCAGACTCCATCGACGTCGGCGACAGTCAGTTGGTCTATGCTGGAAGCCGCGGTCAGCGATCCCTTGAACCCTTCGATACGCACTTGCGTGTCTTCGGTCGAAAGGTTGTCTTCGATCAGAGATTGCAGATAGCCCCGGTCATCCGTTCCGGATGCGGCGTCCTGGGCCAGCACCGGAAACGCGCCGAATACCACCAACAGAATGGGGATCAGAAACCTCATCAGAATGCCTGTCCGATGCCGATGTAGAACTGGAAGCCGTGGCTTTCATCGCCACCCACGGACCGGGCGACGTCCAGACGGATCGCACCTATGCTGGTGTAATATCGCAAGCCGAGTCCCGCGCCGCTGTGGTTCGGGCTGTCTGAAGAAGGAATGCTGTCTTCGCTGATGTAACCTATGTCATAAAAGCCTACGACGCCGATTGTCTGGGTGACTTTGGCGCGTAACTCGCCTGAAAGGCCCACAAACGAGCGTCCTCCGGAGATATCGCCGCCGCCAAGATCGACTCCCAGAGACTGGTAGGGTTGTCCGCGAACGGTGCCGCCGCCGCCGGAAAAAAACAGCAAACCGGGCGGTACTTCGTCGATGCCGGCGCCGAAGAGCGAACCGAACAGCAGACGCCCGGCCAGAACGATGCGGTCGTCCTTGCCAAACCCCTTGTAGCCGCGCAGATCCAGCTCGCTGTGCAGTCCTGAAGCAGTGCTTCCGATGCCATAAAAGGGCATGGCGTCCGCGCTAATGTATAATCCTCTGGTCGGCTCCAGCTTGTCGTCCCGACGATCCCAGGTGACAGACGTTGGCAGGCCGACATAATGGAAATTGCGTTTTCCAAGGTCATCCTCGACGTCCGAATAGGTAAGTGACAGGCCAACAGAGCCGCTCAACTGCTCTGAAAAGATATGCTCGAACCCGATCTCGACAGTGCTCTTGCGTTCAAGGTAAGCCGGTTCGTCGTCCTGCCGGTATTCGCCCAGCAGGTAGCCGTTCGTGTCGGGGGACAGTGTTGCGGGCCGGTCCAGACGCGCGGACAGGTTATAGTCGACGCCGCCGGTCTGTCCGCCGATCCCGGACACGCCGCCGTCCAGACGCAGTCGCTCGGCTCCGCCCAGAAGGTTACGTTTCAGCCAGAACGCGGTTAGCGACAGGCCGTCCAGAGACGACAGCTCCGCGCCGAAACCCAGACGGCGCGGGCGTTCGTCCACGGTTATCGCGGTTATGTCGAGCGTGTCGTCAGGCCCGACCTCTTCGGCCTCGCGCAGCGTGACAGAGCGGAAAACGCCGGTCCGGCGCAGACGCGCTGCGGCTTCGTCCAGCGCATCGGGCGAAAACACTTCACCTTCGGGAAGCCCCACGATCTTGCGGATGCGGTCGGGGCGGACACTGCTATCGCCCTCGAGTATGAGCTTGCCGAAAGTCAGTTTTGGCCCCGGAGTCAGGGCGATGTCCGCATCGAGCGTGCTGTCGCGATGGTCGGCGACAATGCGCTGGCTCTTTATCTCGACCTTGGCATGCCCTTGGTCGCGCCATGCTTCGGAGCCGGCCTTGACGGCGGTCTCGATCACACGGCTGCGGGCGGGTTCTTTTGCCCAAAACTCTCTGGGCAGGATGGTACCTTCCGCCAGCGGCGCAACGCGGGCGCGCGAGAACAGGAATAATGGGCCCGGATCAACTGTAATGGTAATATTGCTTACTGATGCAGGCTGTTCGAGCGGCGGAATATCGGCGACCTCCCTGCCGTCGGCCAGGATGTGGACCACGCCGCCGTAATAGCCCTCGGAATACAGCAAACCGATGATCTGCGCATAATCCGCGCGCGCCGAACTTAGAAGGTCTTGGGTTTGGGCATCTTCGTTCTGTGCCGTGGTGAGCGTCACCGAGGTTGCGAGCAGTCCGGCCAACAGATCCTTGTCGGCGTTGGGCGCGGTCAGAGTGACGTCCGCGGCCAACAGCGGCGCAGAGCCAAGCGCCGCAATTATTGCGGCTGCCCAAAGTCCTCTGGCCTGGTGTGATCTCGCTGGCGACACTTTCACTCCCCGTTCCGAACTCTATCTAGTTTCATTCGTTGCAATGGCAAAGGCAACAGTGACTTATCGCGCAAAGGCAATTTCGCTGCGTTCCGGACACTTTCCCGAGGTTGGAGTGCCATGGCATTCAGGCCTCCGGCATCTTTGATTTCGAGCGGTTGAATGTATTCGTTCCGCCGTGGAAAAATAGGATCGGTGGCAGCGAACGTCGTTGACATAGGTCAAAAGCCTTGGGCCAGACGCTGAATCGTCTGTTCGGCCAACTGTCGGGCCAGATCGACCGACGCTTCCAGTGAAACGAAGTGCAAGTTCCTGCCTGTCTCGAATCCGGAAGGCGTCAGGAATATCACCCCCTTGGTGCGCCCGGGTGACCATAGCAGGTCCCTTACTTTTTCGATCCCTTCGGCAAAGGACTGGCGCCGCATTGTCAGGCCTGGGGCGTGATGGATTACGAAGGCGGGGATGTCCGACCCCCGGAACAATGTGTTCAGCAATGTCATCGGAACGGAGACACCGCCCCAACGGGCGTTGCATTCGATCCAGAGGAGTTTTGCAGAACCGAAATTATCGCCGGAGATGACGGAGTCAAAGCTGCAGCGACCGAAGTAGCCGAGTTCCTGGAACACCGTCGCGAGCATCAGGCTCTGATGTGCCAGTGACTTGTCCCACTCGGACGGCAGCGCTGCTTGCATCGCACCGGAAAACTCGCTCCTCGGTCCCGAAACAACCTGTTCGAAGAGCCCCTCGACAATCGGGTGGCCGTCGCGGGGGTGCGGTACCCATATCTGTACCGACGGGCTGGTCAGGACCTTATTTTCCCAAACTTGTACCAAAAGGGGAAAATGCAGGCTCCCGGCCACCGGTGCCAGCAGGTCCGCCAGATACCGGTGCGTTTGCCGCACGTCCATTTTCCTGATCTCGTCGCAGGAAATGACGAAATTTCCAACCGACCCGGCGCTGTCGGGGACTTTTATGACGAGGCGGTTGCTGTGCTGCGATAGTGACCGGACCTTGCCCGTCAACGCGGCCCAACCGTGGACGGGACATTCGACGGGAACGGCATCCGGCCCCAGCAACGCACCCGTCACCTTCGAAAACCAGAGCTTGTTGTTTGTGAGCCGGGAAAGCGTCGGCAAGGGGCCAGCCACCCGTATCGGCAGGCCCATATCTCGGCCCAGCTTTCGGGCAAGCGCCCAGATCGTGCCCGTGGTGATGTGGGACAAGACCGTCGCACTGCGATGGGCGCGGACCTTCTGCATCAATCCTTGGTAGGTCTTGGCGTCTTCCAGACACCAGCCCGCAGTAGAGAAGCGGTTTCCGGGTGCGGATTGTCCGGTTTCCAGATAGTCTGCGGAACCAAACTGCAGGACATTCTCGCGGTAATCCTCGAAACCCGCATTTCGTCCGGTTCCGATAATGATGACATCCCCCGCCTGTGCCAATGTGGACAGCCGGTATTCAAGCGCGCTGGAGCTGTGTTCGGCCATCAGCGGTATTTCCCGGACATCTCCTATCACGGTCAAGGACCCGCCGCCCAAACCGCGACGCGCAAAGGGCTCGAAATAGACCTTTTCTCGTGCGAATCGGCTTTCCTCGTCCAGTTTACGCGCAAGCGACTCGACCATCCGGCTTTCGGACCGGTTTAACTGCGGTGGCCGCAGATGCCTGAAACAAAGGCGCGGGCCGTAGTTCGTCGGATTGTTCATAATACGCCTTTGCGGGCTATGGCTTTATGTTCCTGACTATCCGGTTTTGCGGTCTCTATTGTTGACCCAAATCAAGGCGCTCCCAAGCGACATCGGCAAATATGGCCCAAAATTCCGGGGAACTTTGCGATGTGCAGATTATATGTGCTGAGGGCAAACGAGCCAACCCGCGTTGAATGCAGTCTGGTTCACGCTCAGAATGCGCTGATGGCGCAGAGCGCGGGCGATTCCGAAGGTCTGGTCCACGGTCACGGCTGGGGCGTCGCCGATTACACCGACGGCGTACCCATGATCGAAAGGCAGATCTGGGCCGCCTATGACGGAGAGCACTTCGCGAAAAAGGCGGCCCGTGTCTATGCGCACACTGTGGTGGCCCATGTCAGGCGGGCCACGGTCGGCCTCCCGTCCATCGAGAACACGCACCCTTTCGTGCATGGGCGATGGATATTTGTTCACAATGGAACCGTTCCGGATTTCCTGAAGGTTCGCGACCGGATGATCGATGAATTGGACCCTTTGCTTCGCAACGACATCAAGGGCACGACCGACAGCGAACACATCTTCTATTACATCCTGTCGCTCCACCTGAAACATCCCGACCGGCCGATGATGCACATCTTACGGCAGGCGATCCAGCAGATCGCCGACTGGTCGTCCGAGATATCGCCCGGACGCAAGGTCGGCCTCAACATGGTCCTGACAGACGGGGAGCAACTGGCGGGAAGCCGATTTGGCCGAACCCTGTGGCATCTGGAACGGGAGTATACTTTCGATTGTCCGATCTGCGGCAAGTCACATGTGCACCACGAAAGAGGAGCCGACTACCGATCAGTCGAGATCGCGTCCGAACCGCTTACCGACGAAAACTGGCAGGAAATACCCGACAGCCACATCTACAGTGTCAACGCGGATTTTTATTTGCTGACCGAACCCGTCTATTGATCCGCGCTGCGTCAGCGCCGTAACGACTTCAGTCCGATCCATATCTGACCGGCCAACAGCGGCGTCAGGCTGGCGCCGAAGGCCAGCGCCAGATGGTCCTTGCCGGGAAGGGTCAGGGCCATGACATCCGCCAGAGCCGGAATGTAGAAAGAAGCGCCCAACAGAAAAAGGCAAAGGGCGATGGCAAACCAGACATAGCGATTTTTTACTACAGTGTTGGAAACCCAGCGCTCCGATACCTCCCGCATGTTGAACACGTGCCAGAGTTGCGAAAGGGCCAGTGTCATGAATGCGATCGTGGTCGACTCAGGACCGGACATTCCGAAATACGCCAGTGCAGCCCAATAGGCCCCCAGCGTGGATGCGGTAATCAGAAAGCCGAACACGACGATATCAAGCCAGCGCTCTCTGGTCACGATTTGCTCTTTCGGATCGCGCGGCGCCTGCCGCATGACGGTTTCATCGCCCTCTCCAAGACCCAGCGCGAAGGCCGGAAACACATCCGTGACGATGTTCAGGAACAGGATTTGAATCGGGCTCAGCGGAACTGGCAGACCGATGATGATGGCCAGACCCACGACAAGAACCTCGCTGAAATTGCAGGACATCAGATAGATGACAAATCGCCTGATATTGCCGAAGATCACCCGCCCCTGACGCATCGCAGCAATGATCGAATTGAAGGCGTCGTCCTTGAGCACCATGGCTGCGGCCTCGCGCGCCACCTGCGTGCCGCGCCGGCCCATCGCGATGCCGATATCGGCCTTTTTCAGGGCGGGAGCGTCGTTCACGCCGTCGCCTGTCATTGCGACCACGTGACCGGCGTTCTGGTAGAACTGAACCAGCTTCAGCTTGGACTCGGGCGAAACGCGGGCGAAGACATTGGCCTGCAGCAAATCCGGTCCCGGACCGGATCCGGGGTCCTCGGGATCGAGCTCCTGCAAATCGCCCTCGGTGAATGCGGCAATTTTTCCGTTTTCGGCCAGCCCCGCCTGCATCGCGATCTCTGACGCAGTCGCGATGTGGTCTCCGGTCATCATGACGACACGCACACCGGCGCCGCGACACTGTGCTACGGCCTGGCGTATGCCCTCTCGCAGAGGGTCGAGCAGGCAGACGAAGCCGGCCAGCACCAGCGCCTCATATGGATCACCTTCCGGCGTTTTACCCTGCTTGCTGGCCATGCCGATCAGGCGATAGCCCTTGCGGGCCTTGTCTTCGACATTCTTCAGCAAGGTCTTGCGATCCGCCTCGGTCATGTTCCGGATGCCGTCATCAGTTCTCAATTTTCCGGCATGCGCCAGTATGGCCTCGGGGGCGCCCTTTACGGCCGTAAGGTAACCGTCATCGATACGATGGACCGTGGCCATCATCTTACGGTCCGGATCGAAAGCATGCTCGGCGATTTCCGGCTTTTCGTCCGGATCGAGATCGGGCCGAACGCCGAACCGGTCGGCGACCTTCAACAGGGCAAGCTCCATCGGGTCGCCCACGGAAACGACCTTGCCACCGTTTTCAGGCCTTTCTACCTCTGCGTTGTTGCACAAAGCGCCGATTTCCAGAATCAAGTGCAGGAGCGGATCGCCGGCAATGTCGCGCTCGGTTCCGTCGTCGATCTCGATATCGCGGCCGTCCGCCAGAAGAAAACTGGTGACGGTCATGCGGTTTTCGGTCAGCGTTCCCGTCTTGTCCGTCAGGACAATGGTCGTCGCGCCCAGTGTTTCCACGGCGGACAGCTTTTCGATTAGCGTGTTGTGGCGCGCCAGTCGCAACATGCCGCGCGCCAGTGCCAGTGTCGCTACGACCGGCAGGCCCTCGGGCACAGCGGCAACCGCCAGCGCGATCGCGGTTTCGGCCATTTCGATTAGCCCGAACCCCCGCAGATAGCCGGTAACGCCGATCAGCGTGGACAGGGCCAGCGTGATCCAGACCAGTAACTGCCCGAGCCTGTCCAGACGTTTTTCCAGCGGATGCGCCTGTCCTTGCGCCGCTTCGGCCAGCGAGGCTATGCGCCCAAGTTCCGTTTCGTCCCCGATACCTGCGACAACCCCGAAACCTGTACCCCGAACGACCGCCACACCTTTGAACGCCATATTGGTCCGGTCGGCGACATAGGTGTCCAACGTAACCGGCTCCACCGTCTTTTCCACCGGTACAGACTCGCCCGTCAGCGTGGATTCGTCGCAATAGAGGTCTGCTGCCTCCAGCAACCTGATATCCGCCGGAACGATATCACCGCTTTCCAGAAGCACGATGTCGCCGGGCGTCAGGTCGCGCACCGGCAGCAGTTCGGATCGGCCTTCACGCCTGACGCGGGCAGTGATTGTGACCAGGCGGTAGAGCGCCTCCATCGACCGGATCGCACGCCAGCTTGTGAAAAAGCCAATGGCCGTGTTGATCAGCAACACCAAAAAGATCGCCAGTGCTTCGGGATAATCGCCGACCGTCAGGGACAGAATGGCGGCCGCGCCCAGCAGCCATACGATCACGCTGCGGAACTGGTCCGCCAGAATCAAAAGGACCGCGCGGCTCTTCTTGCGCGCGATCAGGTTCGGACCATAGATTTTCCGGCGTCTGGCGACCTGTCCGGCATTCAGCCCTGTATCCGGATCAACATCCAGTAAAGCGAGAGCCTCGCGCCCGCTGAGCGAATGGAGTCGCGTTCGGTCTTCAAGGGCTATCACTGCAACGGGACCTTTCCAGTGTCTTCACAACGGCAGGCGGACAGGCGATGGCCTCCGTTCCGGGCGTGATCCGGATACCGTGCAGAAGAACGCGGCCTGAACGAGGCCGCCAATCCCCCGCGGGAATTCATCAGTTCTTCAGGGCCACAAGCTACGGATTTTCGGCGGCAGGGCATTGCGCACGTCGCTGATTTCACCCGGAGTCACCTTTCCGTTCAGGAACCGCATCACGAGGGTGATATCCTTTTCCCCGCTGTATTCCCGATCCATTGCGAAATGGCTATCGATCCTGGCGACGAAGCCCTCCTTGCTGCGGTCGGGGTCCGGTGTTTTCGCGGGCCGCCAGCCCTCGTAGTACATGCCGCGCAACAGGATCGGCAGCTGCGCCGCAAATCCGGCGGATTCGTCACGTGGCAGGTGATCGCGTATGCCGGTGAGGACCGATCGCAACAGCGTCAGGACCTGCTTCTGATCCTGCCAGCTCAGTTTTTCCGCCAGTTCGTTGATCCATTCGTGGGCCAGCTGAACCGAATGGTCGATGACCTCAAGCCCTTTGCTACTCATGGCAGTCTCCTTCCCGAATTGCCTTGAAACGCACGCGACAGGGATTGTTGCCCTGCCGCCCGCAGTTCATCGCGTGTTTATTTATTG
>JAHEFH010000017.1 GCA_024640245.1 Paracoccaceae bacterium
AATCCCGGTTGGCGGCTGCCACCTTCCCACCGGTACGACATGTTCACGGTGGTCGATTTCTATCCCCAGCAGGTTCGCACCGCCGCCGAAGCCAAGAGCGGGACAAGACTGGAGATTGCGGATATTGACCGGATCTCGCTCTTGGAACTCATCGAAAACGGGCACACGATCGATTTCGCGGCAGACGGCTTCAATGAAAAGTATGACCTTGAAGGCAGCGCCAAGATCATCGAGAGGATTCGAAACTGTTTCGCCGATCAGCCGGCTTCTGAAAAGCCAGCGACAGTCTATCGGCCAATAGAATAGCCCCTTATTCGCCTCTGGTGTGCTATATCAATTCTATGAAAACCTCGAAACTCGCAGAACAGCAAATCCGCAAGGCCCAAGCCGAGGGCAAGCTCGATAACCTCAAGGGCGCGGGCAAGCCCCTGAACCGCGAAACGGGCGACACCGCCGACGCCGCCGGTTACCGCATCATGGCAGAGGCGGGCGCGATCCCCGAGGAAATCCGGCTTCGCAAGGAAGTCGATGCGCAACTGGCCCACCTTCAAACCCTGACCGATCCCGCCGGGCGCAAAACCGCGATGGCGAAACTCGCCGATCTGCAAATGCGCCTGTCGATCGCCCAGGAGGCGCGGCGAAAGTTCAACCGGACGTAACCGCGGCGCGCGCTTGCGGGCCTCCGCCGTTAATGTTTCAGCCGTCCGACGCGTGGCATACGCTCTGTGCACAGATGTCATACGCAAATCATACGTCGCAATTCGCGCCGAATCACAATGTGTTAACCCGCAGGCCGCAGGGCCCCGCGCATAAAAAAACGGCGCCCCGAAGGACGCCGCTTTCTGTAACTGTAAGGCTGCTTAGACGAGTTTCAAATTCGTCGCGCTTTCCTTGCCGTTACGGCCGGCTTCAACTTCGAAGGAAATCTTCTGGTTGTCGTCCAGGCCGTTCAGGCCAGCTGCCTGAACAGCAGTGATGTGTACAAACACGTCATTGCCGCCGGCGTCTGGTTGAATGAAGCCGAAGCCTTTAGTTGCGTTAAACCATTTCACGGTGCCAGTAGCCATCCGTTTTCTCCTAAATTATCCACGCGCGGTGTGCCGCGGAAGTGATGTATTTCCGATTGCCCTGTTAACGGGCGCTAGCGCCAACTCATTCAGCGCTAAGGTAATGATATATAAAAACAAAAAACACGGCGACCTATCCGGCCGCCGCCTTTTGCAAAAGTCTTTCTGCGCTCTTAGAGGGCTTGCAGTTCGGAAACTTTTTCTTTGCCGTTACGACCTGTTTCCAGTTCGTATGACACTTTCTGGTTGTCGTCGAGGCCTTGCAATCCTGCGGCCTGAACAGCAGAAATGTGTACAAACACGTCGCTGCCGCCATTGTCAGGCTGGATAAATCCGTAGCCCTTCGTTGCGTTAAACCATTTAACGGTGCCAGTAGCCATCCGCTTTACTCCTTTGGGTCGTCACCGCTCACAACATGTAGCGGCTTGGTGCAGTTACTTGGTCTTAAGTCGCGGGCCGTAAAACTGCACTCAAAAAAGTCAGCAGGTCGTTGATAGACAAAAACTTCACGAAGTCCATATGCCGCATTTTCGTAAAAATGGCAATCAAAGAGTTTATTCCGGCGATAAATTGTGAAATTACAGGCCTGAAGGTGAAATGCGGACCGACAGGGGACAGACGACTTGGACATGACATTCTATGGGTTGAAGTCCTGCGATACCTGCCGAAAGGCGCAAAAGGAACTGCTCGCCTCCGGTCACAGGCTGCACGTTATCGACGTGCGCGCCGATGGCGTGCCGCGCGCCGAACTGGCCCGGTTTCTAGAGTTGTTCGGCGCGGATCTCGTCAACCGCCGCTCCACCACATGGCGCAGCCTTTCAGAGGCGGAGCGTGCTCACGATCCACTGGAGTTGCTGGCCGAACATCCGACGCTGATGAAGCGCCCCGTGGTTGTGGCGGGTGATACGGCATATCTGGGATGGACCAAAACCGTTCAAGTTGCGCTGGCCCCTTGAATTAGACCGAAAGACCGCACAGGTCTAAACCCGTCAACTACTGGAGTGCACGATGCGGATAACAGCCTTGATCCTCGGAATAATCTCGGGCCTTTGGGGCATGATCATCGGCTTTTTCGGCTGGGGTTACACCGAGTTCGTGAACTGGTTCGGCGAAGTGCCTGATCTGATCCAGCAAGTCGACGACATAGACCGCATTCGTACAGCGAGCCTTCTAGCACCGATATTGGCGCTGGTCGGTGGCGGGCTGGCCGTATCGCAACCCTATGCCGCCGGAATTCTGTTGCTGCTGTCCAGCGGCGGCATGTATTGGGGCTTCGAATTCGGGGTTTTTACGATGTTTCCGATCACACTCTGCTTCGTAGCCGGTATCTTCGCGCTGATTGCGGGTATGACGCGCAAAGACTGAAGGCCGGGCGAAACCCGGCCTTTTTACGTTCAATTTAAGCAAGACTATCCGACGAAGGCTTTTTCCAGAACGAATTCCGCCGGTTTGCTGTTTGAACCCTCGGTCAGGCCGGCAGCTTCGCAGATTTCTTTTACATCCAGGTTCAGTCCCATCGAGCCACAGATCATTACGCGGTCGGTTTCCGGATTCAGGGCCGGCAGGCCCAGGTCCTTGAACAGTGTGCCATCCTCGATAAGGGATGTGACCCGTCCCATCTTGGGCGATTTTTCCCGCGTCGTTGTGGGATAATATGTGAGCTTTTCAGCGAATTCTCCGATGAGCGGGTCGTCCTTCAGCGCCTTTACCAGATCGGCGCCGTATTTAAGCTCCGCGACCTGCCGGCAGGTGTGGATCAGGATCACTTCTTCATAGCGTTCATAAAGGTCGGGGTCGCGGATCAGCGAGGCGAACGGGGCGATGCCGGTGCCGGTCGCGATGAAATAAATGCGCTTGGCAGGCAGCAGGGCGTCCAGCACCAGTGTTCCGACCGGTTTGGGGCGCACAATCACCTGATCGCCAACCTTGATATGTTGCAGCCTCGATGTCAGCGGACCGTCCTGAACCTTGATTGAATAAAACTCCAGCTCGTCGTCCCAGCTCGGGGAAGCAATCGAATAGGCGCGCAGCAGGGGTTTGCCGGTTTCGCCCAAGAGTCCGATCATCACGAACTCGCCGGAACGGAAGCGCAGAGACTGCGGGCGGGTTACGCGGAATGAAAACAGACGGTCAGTGTAATGTGTCACCGAGGTAACGGTCTGGGCATCGGGCAATACGGGTGCCTTCTTGGCGGTTTCCACTGAAACGGCGGCTTGCTTTGTCATGGTCTTGTCCTTGAAATAATACGATCAATGGCGGCGCGGGCCGCGATAATAGGTTAGTTCGCCGCCTGTCTGAGGCGGCTAAGATAGCTGTGTTCGGTCCAGTTTGCGCGGCCTAGCCATTGCTCTTCCGGCTGGCGCGCGGCCAGTTCTGCGGGGATCTCGACCTCGTCGAATCCACAGCGGCGTGCCATCGCATATTGGTCGGCGAGAACCTGGCCGTAAGCCCGCAGCCGGCCTTTGTAGCCCAGCAGGCGAAGATGGCGCGCAATGGAGAATCCGCGCCCGTCGTGCGAATTGGGGAAGGCGATCCGCAGGATCACTGTATCCTTGAAGAACGGCACCAGTTGGTCGGCGGTCGCTGTGTTAGGTACATCTATGGCATAGCCCGGTTGCTGCTCGTAGGAAGCCTGTGTTGAGACGTCCCAATCCAGAAAGCCATGCGTCCAGTCGTCAGCAACAAAGCCGGTGTCGTTTACAAGTACGGTCGTCATTTTAATTCTCCTGCGCGATCCGAGTGGTTTTGCCGTCCACTATATGGATGCCGCATTCAACCTTGCCCTGATTCCGCCAACGTCCGGCGCGCTCGTCTTCACCGGGTTTTACCTTGCTGGTGCAAGGTGTGCAACCGATCGAAGGGTATCCCTGCGCTACCAGAGGATGCCTCGGCAGGTTATTGTTGTCGATATAGTCTATAAGGTCCTTTTTGCGCCAATGCGCCAAAGGGTTTATCTTGATCCGCTTGTCCTCTTCGTTCTCGAACAGGTCGAGTTGCGCGCGGGTGCCGGCCTGAAACCTTTTGCGCCCTGTAATCCATGCGTCAAAACCCGACAGGGCGTTGTCCAGGGGTTCGACCTTGCGCAGTGCGCAGCAGGCATCAGTGTCCGCCAGATGCAACCGTCCGAACGGATCGAGGCTATTGATCCGGGATTGCGATGCACGGATTACCTGCACATCGGTAAGCCCCAGTTTTTCGGCGACGTCACGCTGATACTCGAGCGTTTCGGGAAACAGCATTTCTGTATCGACGAACAGGACCGGCAGTTCCGGGTTGATCAGGGAAATGAAGTGCAACAGAACCACGGACTCGGCCCCGAAGGACGAAACCATGGCAACGCGACCGACGAACGGATCGTTCAGCGCATCGCGCAGCACCGGCATCGCCGCATGGTGGCGATAGCTGTGGTTGAGCATCTCGACGCGTTCGGTGATCGTGAGTTCAGGGGCTTCGAAAGGCATCACGGCTCCTATTCTGCAGCGATGCTTTCCGCCGGATAGAGTGCGGCCTTGAACGGCCCGATCCCCAGACGACGGTAGGTTTGCAGGAAGGTTTCGCTCCGGTCTTTGCGGATTTCAAGATACGCCTGAACCAGCCGCTCGATGGCGGGCAGCAGGTCTTCGGCGGCAAAGCCCGGTCCGGCGCGCTCGCCGACGGTCGCGGTTTCGGTTCCGTCGCCGCCGATGGTGATCTGATAGTTCTCGACGCCCGCGCGATCCAGTCCCAGAATTCCGATATGACCGACATGGTGGTGGCCGCAGGCGTTGATGCAGCCGGAAATTTTGATTTTGAGTTCGCCGATTTCATGCTCCAGCTTCAGCTCGTCAAACCGCAACGCAATTTCCTGTGCAATCGGGATCGAACGGGCTGTGGCCAGCGCGCAGTAATCCATACCGGGGCAGGCGATGATATCGGAAATCAGTCCGATATTAGCCGTCGCCAGCCCGACCTTGCGCAGTTCCTGATAGACTTTGTAGATATCGCCTTTGTGGACATGTGGCAGGATCACGTTCTGCTCGTGGCTGATGCGCAATTCGTCATGGCCGTATTTTTCGGCAATATCCGCCATGGCGCGCATCTGGTCGGACGTCGCATCGCCCGGAGTCTGGCCATGCGCCTTGATCGAGATCGAGACAATCGCGTAGTCCGGATTCTTGTGCTCGGCCAGATTGGTGTCTGCAAAGGACCGGAACAGCGGATCGGAATTGAGCGCGGCATCAAGGGCTTCGGTCGGCGCAGACTTGTATTCCGGCGGCGCGAAAGCGGCCTGAATATCCGCGAACAGGTTCTGATCGTTTCCGCCGAAAACCTCGCGCTGGATCTTGAAGCGGTCCTCGACCATCTGCCGGATTTCATCGATGCCGTGTTCAAACACCATGATCTTGATGCGGGCCTTGTACTTGTTATCGCGCCGCCCGAAGGTGTTGTAGACTTGAAGGATCGACTCGATGTAGGGCAGCAGGTCCTCGCGCGGCAGGAAGTCACGCAGCACCTGACCGATCATCGGCGTGCGGCCCAGACCGCCGCCGACAACGACTTCATAACCTGGCTCTCCGGCTGCGTTGCGCACCATGCGCAAGCCGATGTCATGCGCCTTGGTCACGGCGCGGTCATTGGGCGATCCGGTGATGGCGATCTTGAATTTCCGTCCGAGGAAGGCGAATTCTGGGTGGTCCGTGGACCACTGGCGCAGCAGTTCGGCGGTCGGACGCGGGTCTTCGATCTCGTCCGCGGCGGCACCGGCGAAATGGTCCGCAGTCACGTTCCGCACACAGTTGCCCGAAGTCTGGATGGCGTGCATCTCGACCTCAGCCAGCGCTTCCAGAATATCGGGTACATCCGGCAGTTTTGGCCAGTTGTACTGGATGTTCTGCCGCGTCGTGAAGTGGCCATAGCCCTTGTCCCACTTGTCGGCGATAAAGGCCAACTGCCGCATCTTGGCGCCATCCAGCGTGCCGTAGGGGATCGCGACGCGCAGCATGTAGGCGTGCAATTGCAAGTAAAGGCCGTTCATCAGGCGTAGGGGCTTGAATTCGTTCTCTGTCAGCGATCCGTCGATGCGGCGCTCTACCTGCGAGCGGAACTGTTTGTTGCGCTCCGTGATAAAGGCTCTGTCGAATTCGTTATAGCTGTACATGGTTCACACCTCTGCCTGTTTGCCGTGGCGATAGTTCGAAGGTCCGCGTGTGCGGAATGCCTCGCGGAAATGCGTTGGAACCGGCTTGCCCTGATCGTTCAGAATTGCGTCCGCCAGATAAGGCCCTACCAGATAGTTGGCGAGCTTGTTGGCCTCTGCCAGCAGGGCGTTACCCTCTGCCTCGTCCTCGATCAGCAGGGCGTCCTCGTGCTTGCCAACCCACGAGCCGTCGGCGGCATAATACACGACATCGCCTTCGATCAGGCGGTTGGCTGTTAGAACTTTCGATTTAAACGCACGTGCCATCAGAGTATTTCCGTTTTCTTATCTGCTATTTCGTCCGCCGCTTCCAAGGCTGCCCTTGGCGACATGCCCAGAAACAGGATCGCGGGACCGTCAACGCGGGCCGCCGTCAGTAATTCGGGCAGCGCCAACAGTGTTGTGGACAGGATTTTCTGGTCCGGTCGGGACGCGTTCTCGACGACAGTTACCGGCTTGTTGTCCGGCGCTCCATACATCAAAAGCCGGCCGCGAATAAAGGTGGCGGCGCGCTTGCCCATATAGATTGCCGCGGTTGCCCCCGGCTTTGCCAGATCGCGCCAGTCATGCTCGGCAAAACCCTGCATATCGTGACCGGTCAGAATGCGCAGAGAAGAGTTGCGTCCGCGTTTGGTCAGCGAGGCTCCCATGCTGGCCGCCGCAGCCGAGGCCGCGGTTATGCCGGGAACGATTTCCCAAGCCACGCCCGCGTCGTCGAGCGCATCCATTTCCTCGTCCAGCCGACCGAATACCGTCGGGTCGCCGGATTTCAGGCGCACGACATGGCGTCCCTGCGCGGCATGCTTGATCATCAGGGCGTTGATATCATCCTGTTTCCAGGACGGACCAAACCCTTTTTTGCCCGTTTCAACGACGATAGCCTCGCGCCGCGCCAGTTCCAGTATCGGTTGGGTTACGAGCTGATCATGAATAACCACATCGGCTTCGTGCAGCAGCGCCCGCGCCTTGAGCGTCAGCAATTCCGGGTCGCCCGGACCCGCGCCGATCAGGAATACGCGACCGAGATCAGCGCGTGCGTTCAGGCTGTCATCCAGAAGCTCCGACAGGGCCTCGCGCGCGGCAATCTCTCCGCCCTTGGCCAGCGCCTGCGGGCCGCGCTTGAAATAGAACCGGGACCAGAAATCCCTCCGGCGGCGACCCATTGGCAGGGCTTCCGCTTGTTTGCGAAAACCCTGACCAATGCGCGCCAAAGCACCGATAGATTGAGGGAGAGCCTCTTCTACTTGCGCTTTGATCCGACGGGCCAGTACAGGGGCTGCTCCTTCGGTTCCTATCGCCACGGTGACCGGGTCGCGGTCAACGATGGCAGGTGTTATGAATTCGCTTTCGGCCAGATTGTCCACGATATTGACCATCGCTCCTGCGCGGCGCCCGATTTCGGCAACGCGGCGGTCTTCGGCAGGGTCATCATTCGCGCCGTAGAGCAGGACGGCGCATGTCGCGTCGCCTTCCTGCAGGGGCCGTGCGGATAAACGCAGCTTGCCCGCCTCGGCCCAAGTGCGGATATCCGGATGCACATCGAGGCCGTAGACGCTGATCGTCGCCGCTGTCTTGAGTAACAGACGCAGCTTGGCAACGGCTGTCTCTCCGGCACCGGATACGACAACGCGACGGCCTTTCAAATTCACAAAGATCGGAAAGTGGTCCACCTTCTGCTCCTCTGGCTTCGGTCTGTGCTCTTTTATCTTGGGTGTTAGAACATTTTTCCAATTAAATTGCTATATCCACTGGTAAATAAGAACTCTATTCTATAAGCGTACCGATACGGATACTTTGTTCCCAAATCCTAGGAAAACGCAGAATGATTACCCAATTGGACGCAATTGACCGAAAAATCCTGACTGAATTGCAGATCGATGCATCACAATCCCTTGACGACATCGCCAAGAAGGTCGGGGCCTCGAAAACACCGGTCTGGAACCGTATCAAGAAACTGCGCGAGGCTGGTGTAATCGGGCGGCATACCGTGTTGCTGGATCCGGAGAAACTGGGCTTAGAGGCCTGCTTTTTCGTTCTGATCAGAACCTCTGAACATGATGCAACTTGGCAGGACAAGTTCTTGAAAACGCTTCAAAACCGTCCGGAAGTAATGGAGGCGCACCGGCTCGCGGGTGACATCGACTACATCCTTAAGGTGCGCGTCAAGAACGCCAAGGCCTACGACGAATTCTATCAGGCGCTGATAGGCGAAGTGAAGATATTCAACGTCACCGCTCTATTGTCGATGGAGCAGATCAAATCGACGACCCAGTTGCCGGTCTAGCGTAATCCTGAACAGTAATTCTGGATACGCAGGCAGGCCTCTTTCAGCGCTTCGTCCGACGCGGCATAGCTGATCCGGAAATTCGGGCTCAGCCCGAAAGCTGCCCCGAACACCACGGCCACGCCGGTCTGTTCCAGCAAGTCGGTCACGAAGTCCTCGTCGGTCGCGATCAACTTGCCGCTTGCCGAGGTCTTGCCGATACATCCGGCAATGGACGGGTATACGTAAAACGCGCCCTCGGGCATCGGGCAGGTGATGCCTTTGGCCGCATTCAGCATCTCCACCACCAGATTGCGGCGGCGGCGAAAGATCGGGCGGCTGAACTCGATATAGTCCTGTGGACCGTTCAGCGCCTCGACAGCGGCCCATTGGCTGATGGTGCAGGGGTTCGACGTACTCTGGCTTTGAACCATTCGCATGGCGGAAATCAGTTCAACCGGCCCACCGGCATATCCGATGCGCCATCCGGTCATGGCATATGCCTTCGAGACGCCGTTTACGGTCAGCGTCCGGTCATAAAGCGCCGGTTCGATCTGTGCTGGCGTACAGAAGACGAAATCATCATAGGCAAGATGCTCGTACATATCGTCCGTCATCACCCAGACATGCGGGTGGCGCAGCAGAACGTCTGTCAGTGCTCGCAACTCATCGTGTGTGTAGCCGGCGCCGGACGGGTTGGACGGAGAGTTGAAGATCAACCACTTGGTCCGTGGCGTGATCGCGGCCTCCAGTTTTTCTGCGCTCAGCTTGTATTGAGTCTCAAGAGATGTTTCCGCAAAGACAGGCGTGCCTCCGGCCAGCAGGACCATGTCGGGATAGGATACCCAATAGGGAGTCGGGATAACTACCTCGTCGCCAGGATTCAGGGTCGAAATGAGAGCGTTGAACAGAACCTGCTTGCCGCCGGTCGAGATGGAAATCTGTTTGGTTTCGTACAGCAAGTCATTGTCACGCTTGAATTTATCGCAAATTGCCCGCTTCAGTTCTATAATACCGTCCGGTGCTGTGTACTTGGTTTTACCAGCATCAATCGCTGCCTTTGCCGCCGCCGCGATGTTGGCCGGAGTGTCGAAATCCGGTTCACCGGCGCTGAGCGCGATAATATCCTTGCCCGCGGCCTTCAATTCTCCGGCCAGAGTAGTGATCGCGATGGTAGGCGACGGTTTGATACGGGACAGGTTGTCGGACAGAAATGCCATGAGAGGCTCCAAAAGATGCTTTGAACTTTGCTAAGTCCGAATTTGGGGCCGGTCAAGCCGCAAGGGGTCCGTTCGCACTGGACACGCGGCTTGGCGCAGGGCATTCAGGGCCGGAACCGGGAAATTTGGACAGGCGGAACCGATGGTTGAAGATCGCGAAACCAGAATCAAGCGACTGCGACTGCGCTCATGGCGGCGCGGAACCAAGGAAATGGATCTGATCCTGGGCAGTTTTGCCGACCAACAATTGAAGCTTCTGTCCGATGCGGAACTGGACGCGCATGAGGCAATGATGGCGGAAAACGATCACGACCTCTACCAATGGATCAGTGGCCAGGCAGAAGTTCCCGACGAGATCGGTCCGGCACTTCGCCGCGTTGCCGACCATTTCCTGAAACAAAATACCTAAATAACGTAAAAATTTATCCGGCTTAACCTGTTGTTTGAATTTCTCCGTCTTAATCGCCGAAAGTAGCGGCAATTGACGGAGTATAATGATGAGTGTTCATTCCAAGTTGCGGACGAATAACCTTAACGAAAAGGGGCAGGAGTTCCTTCTATCCTATTTGGAAACCCTGTCCATGGTGGAGCGGTTGCACCGATTACTGCTCGATGTGCTTAAAGACGAATTCGAACGTCTCGGCCTGCTCGACATAAATTCCGTTCAGGCCTTGCTGCTGTTCAACATCGGAGACAACGAAGTCACGGCGGGTGAACTGAAGTCTCGCGGTTATTATCAGGGTTCGAATGTCTCCTATAACCTGAAAAAGCTGGTCGAGACGGGATACATGCACCACCAGAGATGCGCCATTGACCGGCGTTCCGTTCGGGTGAAGCTTACGGCCAAAGGGCAGAATGTCCGTAAGGTAATCAACGAGTTGTTCGAAAAACATGCCGAAGGAATTCTGGGCAAGGACGTAGTTGGTATAGAAGCGATAGAAAACATCAACTTCTCGCTACGTAAGGTGGAGCGTTACTGGACCGATCAGATACGCTATATATACTGAAACCCATTGAAAAATAATATTTTTATACCAAAAACCGACCAAGGGCGTTTCGGCGGCTCACGGGTTTTTGACGCCAAAAGTACTTTCTGCGTCGATTTGGACCCTGATTTCGCGTATTGAAGTGTATATTAGAGGTGTGAAACAGCTTGGAATTCGGCATGGACTACAATTTGCAAATCGAAAAGGCGCTCGCTGCGCTCCACGATGAGGGGCGCTATCGGGTGTTCCAGAACATATGCCGGATCAACCACCAGTTTCCCAAGGCGGTCTGGCGCAAGCCGAACGGCGAGGAAAAAGAGATCGTTGTCTGGTGCGGCAACGACTATCTGGGAATGGGTCAGCATCCGATCGTCACCCAGGCCATGAAGGACGCGATTGACGTTTCAGGCGCGGGTTCCGGCGGCACTCGCAACATTTCCGGTCACACCAGGTTTCACGAGGCGTTGGAGCAAGAGGTTGCGGACCTGCACAACAAGGAAGCCGGCCTGATCTTTTCCTCGGCCTATAATGCCAACGAGGCGACACTCTCCGTCCTTCCCAAGCTGTTCCCCGGCCTGATCATCCTGTCCGATGCGCTGAACCACGCATCGATGATCGAGGGTATCCGGCACGGAAATTGCGAAAAGCACATATTCCGTCATAACGACGTGGGCCATCTGCGGACCCTTCTCGAAAGCCTGCCCGCGGATGCGCCAAAAGTCATCGCCTTCGAATCGGTTTATTCGATGGACGGCGACTTCGGGCCGATTGCCGAAATTTGCGATCTGGCCGACGAATTCGACGCGCTGACCTACATTGACGAGGTGCACGCCGTGGGCATGTATGGTCCACGTGGGGCAGGGATTGCCGAGCGCGACGGTCTGTCCGACCGGATAGACATCATCAACGGTACCTTCGCCAAAGCTTTCGGTGTGGTCGGCGGTTATATCGCGGCCAGCGCCAAGATGGTCGACGCGGTGCGCTCCTATGCGCCCGGCTTTATCTTCTCCAGTTCCATGCCGCCGGCGGTTGCCGCCGCCGCGCGCGCCTCGGTTGCTCATCTGAAAGTGACGCCCGAGTTGCGGGTTCGCCATCAGCGGGCTGCGAAAACCCTGAAGATGCGGTTACGCGGTCTGGGTCTGCCATTGACGGATCACGGCAGCCATATCGTGCCGATCCATGTCGGAAATCCGGTGAAATGCAAGTTCCTGTCCGACAAGCTGCTCGAGGATTTCGGCATCTACGTCCAGCCGATCAATTTCCCGACCGTCCCGCGCGGCACAGAGCGTCTTCGCTTCACGCCGTCGCCGGTTCATACGGACGCAATGATGGACGATCTTGTAAATGCGCTTGACGAATTATGGGGTCATTGCGCATTAAGCCGCATGGATGTCGCAGTTTAGTCGTTCGAATTGTCACCGAGGGTGCACAATCCACTGAATATGTGATACTAATTTTTAAAACAAAATAAGCGCCGCGATTCGGTCGGCGCATCACAGGCAAGTGGAAGGTGAGACAGGTTCAATGACGGAATCTGTGTACGACGAGCAGCCCAAGGGTTTCGACGATTATCAGATTACACTCGGCGATATTTTGCGGGGCGAGAGAGCGACTCTCGGAAAGACCCTGCTGGATGTCCAGGACCATCTCCGCATAAAAGCCAAATACCTCGCGGCCATTGAAGAGGGCGACGCCAGCGCGTTTGAAACGCCCGGATTCGTTGCCGGATATGTGCGGTCCTATGCTCGCTATCTGGGGCTGGATGCAGATCAGGTGTTTGAAACATTCTGCGCCGAAAGCGGCTTCGAGGCAGTAAACGCCAGCATGGCGGCCCGTGGCACTGCCAAGCCGCAAAGTCGCGCCGCGAGCTTGCGGGCATCAACCCTAAACGATCCAATCCTGAACGCGAAAGTTCCGCACCGTCCTGTAAAGGATGGTTTTTTTCACGATGTATCGCTCGCCGGTATTGGCTCTGTCTTTGTCCTGTTGGCACTCGTTTCCGGTCTTACCTATGGCGGGTGGCGAGTGTTGGAGGAGGTTCAGCGCGTCCAGTTCGCACCGACGAACGACGCTCCCGGACTGGTAGCGGATGTCGAAAACCTGTCGACGGAATTTGCCGCACCGGACGAGGAGTTCATGATTGCGGGAATGCAGGCGGTTTCTGACACGCAGTTGCAAAACCTCTATCGTCCGCGCGAGCTGGAACTGCCGCAAATGGTGTCCCGTGACGGCCCGATTTCCGCGATTGACCCAAAGTCTTTCGGTACTCTGGCAGTGACCGAAGTATTGGCGGCGCCGATCGATCCGATCGAGGTTGAGACCAAGGTCGTAGAAGCCGCACCGCCATCGGTTGATGTTTATGCCGTCAATCCGGCTTGGGTCCGCATCTACATGCCGGATGGAACGATCCTGTTTGAAAAAATTCTGGATGCCGGTCAACGCTATCGCGTTCCGCCAGATCTGGAGGGTCCATTGTTGCGCGCTGGCAACTCCGGTTCCGTCTATCTGGTGGTTGGTGATGAGGCCTATGGTCCCGTCGGACGCGGCAACGGCGTTGCCCGAAAGGTGGCGCTGAACGAGGCGGATGCTAAGTCTGCCTTTACGTTGGTTGCGGCCGAGGACATTGCCGCGCCACAAACCCCACCGGTAAATGCGCTCGCCCTTCAGACGGTAGAAGACGTAGCGCAGTAGCATTTTTGCGGAAACCGCACTGGCGGGCGTGAGCGATCCGAACTATATACCCATAATAGAAAATCCGACCAGTTGCAGGACAAGACCTCATGTCTTTGAACCCCGTGCGCCCTTGGCGAAACATCTATCGACGCAAAAGCCGCCAAATCCATGTAGGGTCCGTAGCGGTTGGCGGCGATGCACCGATCTCGGTGCAGACCATGACCAACACTCTGACTCATGACGTAGCGGCGACGATTGCTCAAATTCAGGCCTGCGCGGATGCAGGTGCTGACATAGTGCGGGTTTCCTGCCCGGACGAAGCTTCGACCGCCGCCATGAGAGAGATCGTGCGCGAGAGCCCTGTGCCACTTGTTGCCGACATCCACTTCCACTACAAACGCGCCATCGAAGCAGCCGAGGCCGGCGCCGCCTGCCTGCGCATCAATCCGGGAAATATCGGTTCCGCCGAACGGGTCCGCGAAGTGATACGGGCCGCCAAGGATCACGGTTGTTCGATCAGGATCGGCGTCAACGCCGGGTCACTTGAACGGCACTTGCTGGAAAAATACGGCGAGCCATGCCCGGAGGCCATGGTTGAAAGTGGTCTGGAGCATATCCGCATTCTGGAAGACAACGACTTTCAGGAGTACAAGATTTCGGTCAAGGCGTCCGACGTTTTTCTGGCCGCCGCCGCCTATCAGAGCTTGTCAGAGGCGACCGATGCTCCGATCCACCTTGGCATTACCGAGGCGGGAGGGCTGCGTTCAGGCACGATCAAATCTGCGGTCGGTCTGGGCAACCTGCTATGGAACGGGATCGGCGACACGATCCGCGTAAGCCTGTCGGCCGACCCGGTCGAGGAAGTCAAAGTCGGTTATGAAATCCTGAAATCTCTCGGCCTGCGCCATCGCGGGGTTACGATCATTTCATGCCCATCCTGTGCGCGACAAGGTTTCGACGTGATCAAGACTGTCGGACTTCTCGAAGAGCGACTGGCCCATATCAACACCTCTCTGTCACTCTCAATCATCGGGTGCGTGGTCAACGGCCCCGGCGAGGCGCTGATGACCGACGTCGGGTTTACCGGCGGAGGGGCGGGCTCCGGCATGGTCTATCTGGCCGGAGCGCAGGATCACAAGCTTCAAAACGACAAGATGGTCGATCATATCGTCGAACTGGTTGAGAAGAAGGCCCAGGAGATCGAAGCGGCGCAAGCCGTGGAGACTGCGGCGGAGTGAATTTGTTGAAATATTTGGTGCTCGTGGTCATCGCTCTGGCCGTGTTGGGGTTGGCCCGTATCCGGCTTGCCGGGGACGACGTGGCCGTCTGGCACGTGGACCCGCAGGCCGTCACGCCGACTGGCACACCGAACCAGTTCCTGATGCGAGACGGTACCGGCGGTGCCGACAGTCCGGTTTTCGCCTTCGAAGCCGTTGAACTGGCGCGGGTATTTGATGAATACGTCCTGTCGAAGCCGCGTGTAACCCGACTGGTCGGGGAGCCGGAAAAGCTCTGGATGACCTATATCCAGCGCTCGAAATGGTTCGGATTTCCGGACTATATTTCTGTGCGGGTATTTCCGGTCACTTCCGAAAAGGCTGGACTTATCATCTATTCGCGTTCGCGCTATGGCGGGTCGGACTGGGGTGTGAACAAAGCCCGGGTCGATAAATGGGTCGCGGGGCTCCGCCTGATCGAAGCCGCAAGACCGGCAGCGGCCGAATAGCGCTAACCGTTTGCTGTAACTGACGAAATGTCTCTGGATGCCGGTCCATTCGCGGGAGACTTCCGCTGCGATACCGTACAGCCCGATCCGACATCGCGCCACATCGGGTTGTTCAGCATCATTTCGCATCGCGCCTGAAAACTGCGGCCGTCAACGGTCAGGCAAATCGTCTCGCCCAGTTCCACGCGCGCCCCTGACGTGTCGGTGCAATAGCAATCCGGCCACTTCACGTTAGCTGCGTCGGCGAGGCCCGTCAGGGGAGACGCCATTGCAATCGCGCTTATGAATATCGTTTTGAGCACATTGAAACATAGCACAAAAAAACCAATATGTCATTTTCAACACTTGACCGTAGCGGTCAGTCGGGCGATGTGATTGCGATGGTACCAGAACAGAAATTACACCAGATTCAGAGCCGTTTTGCCTTCCTGGAGGCGAAACTCGCGGACGCGTCGGCTGGCGACGACTTTGCCGCGCTGTCCAAGGAATACTCGGACCTGCGCGAAGTCGTCGGCAAGATCGAGCGTTATCAGTCGCTGGTCTCTGAAATCGAAGACACCCAGGCGATGCTGACTGATCCAGAGATGAAGGCGCTGGCAGAAGAAGAGCTGCCAGAGTTGAAAGAGGCTTTGCCGAGGGTCGAGCGCGACCTGCAACTGTCGCTCTTGCCGAAGGATGACGCTGACGACCGGTCCGCGATAATTGAAATACGCGCCGGAACCGGCGGTGACGAGGCCGCATTGTTCGCGGCCGATCTGTTTCGGATGTACCAGCGCTTCGCCGAAAGATCTGGCTGGAAAATGGAAGTCGTCGAAGAGGCCGAAACCGAACTGGGCGGCTATCGCGAGATAATCGCCAATATCAAGGGTAAGGGTGTTTTCGCGCGGCTGAAGTTCGAGTCAGGCGTACACCGTGTGCAGCGGGTTCCGTCTACCGAAAGCGGCGGACGGGTGCATACCTCCGCGGCCACGGTAGCGGTGCTGCCGGAGGCTGAAGAGGTCGACATCGACATTCCTGCAACCGACATCCGGATTGATACAATGCGGGCTTCGGGTGCCGGAGGGCAGCACGTGAATACGACGGATTCCGCTGTGCGTATCACCCACATCCCGTCGGGCATCGTCGTGACGAGTTCCGAAAAATCGCAGCACCAGAACCGTGCGATCGCGATGCAGGTCCTGCGAACCAAGCTCTACGACCAGAAACGCAGAGAGGCCGACGAGGCGCGCTCCGCCGAGCGCAAGGGACAGGTTGGGTCGGGGGACCGGTCAGAGCGTATCCGGACCTATAATTTTCCACAGGGCAGGCTGACCGACCACCGGATAAACCTCACGCTCTATAAGCTGGACCAGGTCATGCAGGGCGATCTGGACGAAGTCATCGACGCGCTAATCGCCGATGATCAGGCCAACCGTCTGGCAGAGATGAACCCGTGACACTGACCGTTGCGCAGGCGCTGGAGCAGGGGGCGGCAAGGCTGACTCTGATTGCCGGAGATATGGCGAAACGAGAGGCGGGCATTCTGCTGGCGCACGTTCTGGACATGTCCGCCGCTTGCCTTTTTGTTCAATCCGGCCAACAGCTTTCACCCCAACAGGCCGACCACTATGACCGGCTTTTGGGTGAACGTCAGCAGCACAAACCGGTGTCACAGTTGCTGGGCAAACGCGCGTTCTGGGAACACGAATTCATTGTGACACCTGATGTGCTGGATCCTCGACCGGAAACGGAATTGCTGGTCGAACTGGCTTTGGACCGGCCGCAAGCGCGCAGGGTTCTGGATCTGGGAACCGGTTCCGGATGTATCCTGTGCTCGGTCCTCTACGGTTTGCCGGATGCCACTGGACTGGGCGTGGACATATCGGAGGCGGCGCTTTCTGTCGCCAGAAAAAACGCCGGAGCCCTGAACTTGGAGCGCCGCGCAGATTTTCGGTTTTCGTCCTGGTTTGACGGTGTTGAGGGCCGCTTCGATCTTATCCTGGCGAATCCGCCATATATCACGCAGTCGGAATACGAAGCTCTGGACCTGACCGTGCGAAAATGGGAGCCCAAATCCGCATTGACGGACGAAGCCGACGGGCTGGTTGCATATCGGGTCATTGCGGCGCAATTGCGCGATTATCTCGCCCCTGGTGGGGCAGCCTACTTGGAGCATGGCTGGCAACAGGCGGGGCAGGTAATGGATATTTTTCGGGACCAGGGCTTCGGATCTGTGTGCTCATATCCTGATCTGAGTGGCAAAGATCGTGTCGTTGGCGTTGCGATGGAAACACCATCCGAATGAAAGCGCTGTTTTTATCTTTAATTTCGCGTAATTTACCTATTTTGGCTTGTCTTTTCCACTTTTGTGCTTATTAGTTTAGCTATGGAACGATTTACGACATCTTCGTTCCGTGGCCTTTATGAGTAATTAGGCTGTAGAAACGGCGCCGCTGGGCGCATCCAAACTTCAATCACACTGGGTAAGCAGATCATATGAGATCTTCGAACAAGTCGCGTTCACGCAACAAAAATAATAGTAATATGAACCGCCGCGGAAGCACCGGTAACATCGTTAACCGGGTGTTCGATTCTGCTGGACCGGAGGGTAAGGTGCGCGGTACGCCGCAGCAGATTATCGAAAAATACCAATCGCTTTCGCATGATGCGCTGATGTCAGGAGACCGTATCGGTTCCGAGAACTTTGCCCAGCATGCCGAACATTACGCGCGCCTGCTTGGCAGTGCTCAGCGAGAGATGGCCGAACGTCGCGATGCGGTGGAAGCGCAACGCAAGGAAGAAGTGCAACAGCCGCAAGCGCAACCGCAAGCGGATGAAGTTCAGGTAAAACAACCTGTTCAGCCCAAACCTAAACGGCATGCCGCTCAGAAGTCTTCGGATCAGCAACCTGATATGTCGAATTTGTCGAGCCAGGACCTGTTTCCAGGTAGAGACGACGAAGACAGCACTCTCGTCCAAACGCCTGAAAACGCAGAGAAAAAGCCTGCCAAAAAGGCTGCGCCACGGAAACGTAAACCTGCACAGGAACACGCGCCTGCGGACGCCCAGCCAGCTTCTTCTGAAGAAACAATCATCAACTAGCGGGTCGCAACCGCCCGTGCCAGCGCGCAGAACTGTTCGACTGTAAGGTTCTCGGCCCTGTCTGTGGGCTTGATTCCGACGCTCAGAAGAACATTTTCAATATCTGGCACAAGCCCTTTGAGGCTTGCCCGCAGCATCTTTCGTCGCTGTCCGAATGCTTTTGCGACCACGCGTTCCAGCACCTTTGCGTCCGCATCGTATAGAGGCTTTTCGCGCCTTTCCAGATGCACCACCGCAGATGTCACCTTGGGAGGAGGCGTGAACGCTTCGGGCGGGATTTGCATCGCCATCCGGACCTGACAGCGCCACTGAGCCAGAATTGACAGGCGTCCGTATGCTTTCGATCCACACTCGGCGGTTATCCGTTGCGCCACTTCCTTTTGGAACATCAGGGTCAGGCTGATCCAGTAGGGTGGCCATTGGTCTGGTGTAAGCCAACGCACCAGCAATTCGGTGCCGACATTGTATGGCAGGTTGGCTACGACACGCACAGGCGCGGTCAGGTACTCCATCGGGTCGATTTCCAGAGCATCACCGGACAAAACGGTCAATCGGCCGGGGTAATGATCGGCAACGTCCGCCAAGGCGGCCAAGCAGCGTTCGTCCTTTTCGATGGCCACGACATGTCGCGCGCCTTCGGCAAGCAGTCCACGTGTCAGTCCGCCAGGTCCGGGCCCGATTTCCAGAACGTCGCAGTCGGTCAGATCGCCTGCCTGCCGTGCAATCTTTGCTGTCAGGTTCAGATCGAGCAGAAAGTTCTGGCCCAGAGATTTCCGTGCGCTCAACCCGTGATCGCCAATGACCTCTCTCAGCGGAGGTAGACCGTCACCCGCGATCGACATCGTGACGCTCTCTCTGCTTCACCATGTCATGCGCTGCGCTCAGGGCCGCAATCAGGCTTTCCGGATCGGCGACGCCACTACCGGCGATGTCGTAAGCCGTTCCATGATCCGGCGATGTGCGGATGAAAGGCAGGCCAAGCGTCGCATTCACCCCGCCGGAAAAATTAAGTGTTTTTATGGGGATAAGCGCTTGGTCGTGGTACATGCATATCGCTAGATCATAGCCGGCGCGGGCTGCCTCGTGAAACATCGTATCTGCGGAACGGGCATTGCCAATGTCAATTCCCTGATCCCTGAGAGTGCGAAGTACAGGATTGATCAGTGTCTGTTCCTCGGTTCCCATGGCACCGCCTTCGCCGGCATGCGGGTTCAGGCCCGCGACAGCGATGCGGGGAGAAGTGATACCGAAATCGCGGATCAGGGCGTCATGTGCGATCCGGATTGTCTTGGTCAGCAATTCAGCGGTCAGCGCAGCTTTTACCTGCTCCAGTGCGATATGGATCGTCACCGGCACGACACGTAATTCCGGCGCAAACAGCATCATGACGGAACGCTCGACGCCCCCGAGATGTGCCAGAAATTCCGTATGACCCGGAAAAGCGAACTTTGCGCCGTCCTGCAGGACTTTCTTGTTGATTGGGTTGGTGCACAGTGCCGAGGCCACGCCATCCTTGACCATATGCACGGCACGTTCGATCACGGCGATGGTAGCAGAGGCGTTTTCGGGAACAGGACCCCCGGTCCCGGCTTCGCGCGGGAATTCGTGGTGCAGAACCGGCAGGCCCTTGCCACCGGTCAGGTTCTTGGGCGTTTCGATCTCGTGAAAGGGGAAGGCCAGGGTGCTCGACATTGCATCGACATGTCCAACATCGGCAATCATGAAGAACGGCACACGGCCTTTCAGGGCATCAGCTGCCTTAAGTGCGATTTCGATCCCGACACCGCCGGGATCGCCACAGGTAAGCGCGACCGGTCTTATCATTTCAATACGATATATGCTTGGCCCTTGAGCTCTTGCAGATAACTGTCGCCGAAGCCGGAAATGCGCTGGTTAAAGAGGGCCTGACGCAGACCGTCGCGGGATTCATCGGGCAGTTCGCGGATGCGGTTGCACAACATGACAACCGATTTCTGCCCGCCACTATTGGTGAAGGCAATCGCTTCGTTCCGGTCCAGTTTGGCCAGTTCGCCTGCCACCGGATTAGGTGCTGCGGACTCCAGAACGGTCGTTTCGGTCGTTGCGGCCTCACCATATTTCTCAGCCACGGCTCGCAGGTCCATGCATGTATCCACCTTGCCGACAAGATCGCGGGCGGCGGCGTCGTTATCGCGGCCGGCCGGAAGGTTAACCAGCAAATAGTTCAGTGAGACCGGCAGCGGATTGCTTACACGTTCGGTCCGCACGCCACGCAACAGGAATATTCCGACAAAATCCTTGAACTCGATCGCCGGAGTGACTTGTCCGGGATCCAGCGCAAGCAACTGCGTCAGGATCTGGGGCGCTAATTGGTTGGCCGGTGCCCATTCAAGCCGCCCTTCGCTCTCTGCAGAGGGGGCCGATGAATATCGCGCCGCTGCGGCCGCAAAATCTCCGGCGCCCCGGATGGAATTTGAAAGTTCGTCGGCCAGCCTGCGTGTTTCCACCTCTCCACGTTCCTGAAACGGTAGAGCAATTTCGGAAATCAACAGGGAAAGCTGGGTTTGTGATGATCCGAGGTTCAGGGCATTTTCGATTTCTTCATCCTGAACGGAGGCCTTCCGGGCAAATCTCGACTGCACGACAGTCCGCCACTTTAAACCCGCATCCACAAAGGCGCGAAACGTAAGCTCTTCCACGCCCTTGTCGGCGAGGAACGACAGCAGTTCATCCCTTTCGAGTTGTCCACGGGCCGCGAATTCATCGATTCCACCTTCGATCTCTTCTTGGGTTAACTGAACTCCCTGTTGTTTGGCTGCCTGTGCGTACAGTCTTTCATTGATCAGATTGTCCAAGGCAATTTCGCTTGTATTTCCGCCGGTGCCAAGAGCGTCAAGCATCAACGTACGCTGCTCAAGCTCAAAGCGGGTTATGACGCTGTCATTGACCCGGGCAATCGTTTCGAATGCGGATTTTTCCTGTGCCGCCAGCGGTGTCGACATGGCGATCGCCCAGCAAGCCACTATGTAGATAAGTGTTCGAAACAATTTGAAATCCACCCCAGATTATAAAGCACAACGACGCGCTTGCGCTGATTGATTTTGCCGGTTCCCGAGACCGGTAAGCGCCACAGTCAGCCCGAATTCCCGTTTCGGATCCGCTATACCAGAGGCCGCGAATTCAATCGAGAGCGAAAAATTGACCTCAACACATTCGTTCTTGTAGCGGACTCCCAACTCACCTTCAATCGCCTTGCCCAAATTTAGGTTTTGCCGCCAGTCCGCTGAGTAGGTCCAGTTCTGGTTCCGCAGATAGTCGACATCCAAATGCAATTCATGTTGCTTGTCGGTCTGGTTCTGAATGACATCCTCTTTAAGCCACACGTAGGTGGCCGACGCATCCCATTTTTGCGACTTGTACGACACCTGAGTTTCGTTCTTGGCAATGACGAGATCGTCATTGAAAAGACTGCGGTTGATGAGGTCGAATTTGTCCGGATAGGTCAAAAAGAACGAACTGGCATAGTCTGAAGTCCGACCGCTCAGGCCCGTGGTGTTCGTAGCATCGAACTGGCCGAGATCCTTTTGCCGGAAGACGCGTCCGACAGTCGCGCCGTAGGACCAGCCTTCGGCATTGTAGTGTCTATAGGCGACGCCGAGGTTTAACCGCAATCCGCGCTCGGTTTCGTCGAAGCCCGGAAACCGGTCGTAGGAAAACAGGTTTGCTTGCTCGAATTCGACCTGATCGCTGTCTTCGTTGATGGATGACGTCGATTTGTCGGGCGACCAGACCAGTTGTGCCATCGGTTCGATCACATGCGTTACCGTTCCGACCTGCTTCGCAAGCGGCCAACTTAACTCGGTGGCGAGCAGTGGCGCCACTTCGGCTTCGGAACTCGTTCCATAGTCGATGTGGTTGTGTGTCGAATAGACATTTCCTGACAGCGCGCCATAGTAACTGCCGATCAGTCCGTTCTCGCTTTGCCAGTTCCGGCGCCAGTTCACTTTGCCTCCAACACGTACAAATTCGTTGTTCTTTTCGCGCAGTAAAGAGACAGAGTTCAACTCGTACGATACCAAGCCGCCCAGGATCGGACTATCGAGACGCTTCCGGTAATAGAATTCCGGCAGGACAACGGGAATTTCCTCGTCGATTTCATTTTCTCGCAGGCTCTGGATGCGCGAGGTGCCTATGCTGAAAAAACTTGTTTTGGTGGTCCGGGTCAGATCGATGAAAGAGGACAACCTGTCCTCGTCGCCAAAACCGTACTGTGTACGGAAGTCGGCATCGCTGGCCAGATTGACGCCAAACGTCAATTTATAGTCATTCTGCAGACGGAAAATGCCTTCTGACGTCAGAAATCCCCGGAAACTAGTTTCAGAGAGAGTATCCGCCAGAGCAATTGCGCCGCCGACCTCGATTTCGCCATTACGAAACACCTGCCGGTACAGGGCCTCTAAATAAGCACTCTCTTTTGAGGAAATGAAGGGGGATAAAGTCAGATCGGCATGATCTCCAAGCGTTATGAAATACGGCAGTTTAACTCCGTAGCCAAGCGTGTTCGACGTCGAGAATCGCGGCACCAGAAATCCTGTTGCACGCTCGACGGAAGGATCCGGAATGCGCAGATGGGGAGCATAGAAAATCGGTACACCGAGGAAATCCAATGTCGCTTTTTCAAAGTAGATGCGCTTCCGTTCCTCGTCATGGACAATCCGTTTTGCGCGGATTTGCCAGAACGGCGTCTGGTTCTTGTCGCAAATATAGCAGGAACTGGCGACGCCTTCATTGAATACGTTGAACCTGTTCTCTGTGCGCTGGTACTCGGCCGTCGCGAATTGAATCTGCTCTTGCAGCAGTACCTGTGCGCCTTTGATCAAGCCGTTTTCCAGATTTATATCAAAGACCGCAGAGGCTGCTGCCAACGTCAGTTCCTGTCGTGAATTCAGGACCAGAGGTTCGGCGACCTCGATACGGTTGTCTTTTTCGAAGAAGACAACCTTGCTGGTCCTTAAAACGCCCTGACTAAAGTAGATTTCAACATTTCCCGTGGCTGACAACACTCCTGTACGCGAGTCAAACTGCACGCTGTCGGCAAGCAGGGCAATTTTTTCGCCAGAGGACTGCGCGTTGGCTCGCGGCGGCGCAATGAGACTGCAAAGGGCCAAGGTCCAAATCAGAAACAACAGGAATTTGGCGCGGAAAGGCATTTACCCGTCCTCCAGATGCAGAAGTATGCCAATGGCTAGCAGCAACGCGGACAGGGGTGGAATCCACGCTGCCATAACGGCTGGAATCTCGCCCGCCTGCCCAAGTGTAAATGCAAGGTTTTGAAGGAAATACATCGAGAATCCTAACAGAAGCGCAAATAATACAGAAATTCCGAGATTTCCCAAACGGGCGTTCTTGAGCGTGAAAACCGCTCCTACCAACAACATTGCCGCAAACAGCAACGGCCTCACAACCTGCATTTGTAGGTGCACTTTATGTGCCACCGACGAAAATCCCGCCCGTTCCATTGCGACTATAGCCGCCGGAAGCTCCCAGACGTTCAAAGATTGCGGCGCCGGATACCCCTGAAGGATCTGTGCCTGCGATATTGTGAGCGGAATTCGGTGGAGCGTAAAGGGTTTGGCGCGCAGTTCCGGGTTGTCCACAGAGCGTCCGAGTTGCCAGATTTTGCCATCTGCCAGCAACCACTCCGTTTTCTGGATATAGGCCGTTCTGGCTTCAATCCGTTGTGAAACCCGCCCGGCAGTGTCAAATTCCAGAACGCTGACACTGTGCAGCAGTGCTCCGGCCTCGCTGGCACTTTTTGCGTTGACCACCACATGGCCGTATTGAGTCTTTTGCCGCATCCAGACGCCGTTTTCAGTGACCGTGATGGTTTCCGCGGGGCCACCTGTATAACGCTGCTTCAGTATCTGGTATTGTAGCTCGAGTTTTGCAGCCAACGGGTCGAACGCAACGACTGCCAGAATTCCGAGTAATATGGCCACCCCCACAGGAACCCGCAGGCTATGCATGGCAGAAATACCAGCCGAACGCGCGACCACAAACTCGTTCGATCGCGCCATGGACAAACAAAAGGTCAGGCTCGAAAGCATGATAATAATTGGCAGGGCCTGGCTGAGTATTACAGGCGCATGGGTAAGGGCCAAAACCACTGAATTTTCGAAAGTAGCACCACTGCTCGAAAACCTTCTGATGG
Organism: Paracoccaceae bacterium; assembly: GCA_024640245.1. Taxonomy (GTDB): domain Bacteria; phylum Pseudomonadota; class Alphaproteobacteria; order Rhodobacterales; family Rhodobacteraceae; genus Amylibacter. Next base: position 24,383 of record JAHEFH010000017.1, read on the forward strand.
TTTCAAGAAGTTCGACAAGAAAAATCAGAAGGGCCACGATCATGAAAACGCGGAAGAAATCCCGCAAGTACCGCCGTCCGAGATATATGGCAAGTGTCATGCTGTCACCGGTCGCGGTTTATGGCGAGGGCGGGAGCCCTCGCGGCTGCCGATCCAAAGCAACATCGTGCTGATAGCGACCGCCAACACGACAGGAATATAGATAATCCAGATGAAGATGCCGGTCTTGAGCGTCAATGAAATCAGCGCGCCCTGCATCGCGTTTATGGCGATCATCAGAACTACCGCGCCAAGTATCCGCGCCAGAAAACCGGTGCGCCTGAACCGCCCGACTAGCAGTGCGGCCACGCCGATCAAAGGAGCGATTAGCCCGGTCAAGGCATCGAGAACCCGCGTATGCAAGGCTGTGTTGATCTTTTCGCGGGCAAACCCGGACCGCGCATCGGAACCCGAAGGCAAAATCAACGCGGGAGTTGTCAGATCATCGGCTCCAACCGTCCTCTCGGCACCAAAATTGCCGAAGCGTGACAAGTCGTAGGATAGGCTGTCAAACTGGACCACGCCCAAAGTCTCGGTGCTATAATCCAGCCTTTGAACGCTGCCGTCCAAAAGAACGATTTTTGCGCTCAAGTCGTCCTGGACAACCTGCCCGTGAAGGGAAGTGTAAAGAGTTTCGTTTCCAGACCCGTCTTTCTCGCGTATCAGCACGTCGCGCAGTTCCCCGTTGGCTCCGGTGAAGCCGAAGAACATTGTCACTGTGTCGTCCGGACTGATGAATTCACCTTCCTTGACGAGTTGGGCCACAAATTCCTGTGTAATCTCGAACTGCCGTTCCCGAAACTTGTTGGCCGCCAAAGGCGAAAGGAAATGCGACATCAAGGACACCAGAAAGAAGCAGAACACTCCGAATGCAGCATATGGAACCGCCAACCGGAAAGGTCCACGTCCTGCGCTCATCATCACCACCAGTTCGCTTTCGCTGAACATCCGGTTTGTTACGAACACGGCCGCGGCAAATCCCGAAAGCGCTATGACGCCCTGCAGAACCCGGGGTAGCAGCAGGGTGCTGATTTCCAGAAACACCATGCCGGATTGGCCGTTTCCTACGACCAGATCAATAATCCGGACAGCTTGGTTGAGCCAAAGTATGCCGCAGAAAATGACGAGAAAAAACACGAAAGGGCCGAATAGCTGGCTCAGAATATATCGATCCAACCGTGTCAATCTAATCCCTTTGAAAACCTTCGCCATAACTTTGATTTGACCTAACCTATTTTTAGGTTTCGCAATAGACCTTTGTGGTGTTCTGCGCGGAATCGCGCTAGTTATTTACTATCTAATTGCAAAACTGGAGCTGTGCCAATGACCGACCCGATTCAACCGCAGTTTATCGAGCATAACCTTAACGAAATTGCGGATTTCAAGGGACGCCTTGTCGTCTTTGTCGGAAAGGCGGCGACGTTGGACCGTTACGGCCGCCGTGTGAATCGCCTGTGCAAGGGCGCTCTGTCAAAGTACGTCACAAGCTCTGCATTTGAAAAGCTGACAAAGGGGCAATGCCATGTCCTTTCGTCGCCGGTCGGTCTGTCTGCCCAAGCCATAATTGTTTGCAAGGCGGAACGGCGACCTAAGGTTCTGCAAGCTCGCCGCGCAGGCGCTGAGATAGCCAAAGCGGCAAATGACAGCAACCTGATGCTGCTTGCCGGAACGAACTCGCGCTCGGCCGAGATTGTGTATGGCGTCTGCCTGCGCCGCTATTCCTTCAACCGCCACAAGACTTCTGACAAACCCGCGGGGATCAAGGTCTCCGTCATGGTGATGAAGCACGAAGAAGTCGAAGCCGAATACGCCAATAAGGCGGCGCTGACAGAGGGGACGTTCTTCACCCGTGATCTGATCAACGAGCCTGCCAATATTCTGACAACCACCGAATTCGCCGATCGGCTGCTAGCACTTAAAGATTTGGGCGTGGAGGTTTCCGTACTGGAAGAAGCCGATATGGCAAAGCTGGGTATGCACGCGCTGTTGGGTGTCGGGCAAGGGTCTGAAAGCCCATCCAAAATGGTGGTCATGCGCTGGAACGGTGGCGGCAAAGAAGCTCCGTTTGCGCTGGTCGGCAAGGGTGTCGTGTTCGATACGGGTGGTATTTCGATCAAGCCTGCCGCCGGTATGGAAGACATGACGATGGACATGGGCGGCGCTGGCGTTGTAGCCGGCGTGATGAAGACGCTGGCCCTGCGCAAGGCCAAGGCCAATGTTGTCGGTCTGGTCGGACTTGTCGAAAATATGCCGGATGCCAAGGCTCAGCGTCCTGGGGATATTGTCAAATCCATGAAAGGCGACACAATCGAAGTGATCAACACGGACGCCGAAGGCCGTCTGGTGCTGGCCGATGTGCTCTGGTATGCGCAGAAAACCTATAAACCCACGGGCGTTATCAACCTGGCGACCCTGACCGGCGCAATCATCATCGGTCTCGGACATGAAAACGCGGGTGTATTCTCGAACGATGACGGCCTTTGCAAGAAATTCCTCAAAGCAGCGAAGGACGAGGACGAAGGCGCATGGCGTATGCCTCTGGGCAAGGCCTATGACAAACTGATCGACTCGGATTTCGCAGACGTGAAAAACACGGGTGGCAGGCCTGCGGGTTCAATTACTGCCGCTCAGTTCCTGCAACGCTTTATTGAACCTGAAATGCCGTGGATCCATCTGGATATCGCAGGTGTGGCGGCGACAAAGAAGGAAACGGATTTTGCGCCCAAGGGTGCGTCCGGGTGGGGCGTGCGTGCGCTGGACCGGCTGATCGCGGACAATTACGAGGCATAGCTTGGCCGAGGTTTTTTTCTATCACCTGACGCGTTCGCCTTTGGAACAGGTGTTGCCCGACCTGCTGGAATTATGCCTCCAGCGGGAATGGCGTGTCTGCGTGCGCGGCGCGAACGAAGAGCGTCTGGCCTGGCTGGATGACCGTATCTGGCTGCACAAGGATGAGGGTTTCCTTCCGCACGGGCGTCAGGGCGGACCTCACGATGCGCATCAACCAATCCTGTTGACCACCGGGGAGGCTGTCAATCTGGCGGATGTGCTTATGCTGGTTGACGGATCGAGGCCCGATCTGGCCGAAATTACCGACTTCGAGCGTGTCTGCATCTTGTTCGATGGCAATTCCGACAGCGCGGTCAATGTCGCGCGCAGCGACTGGAAGGCCGTCGCAGAGGCGAGTGTTCCGGCGCAATACTGGGCACAGGCCGAAGGCAAATGGCAAAAGAAAGCCGAGAGCAAGCCTAACGCGTAAGGAACATCTCGTCGCCGGAAAAACGGACCTCGGAAAACCGGTTCAGATAGGACATGCCCAGCAGCGATCCGAATAAATCGCCGTCATTCACTGATGCCGAAAGGCCATAGTCGGTGATTTCGCCCAGTTTGACGACCTCCAACCTGACGTCCGCTGTCCGAACGGTCCCGTTCGCAGTTCCCGCGCGCCCGAAATAGCGGAGCTGGTCGGGATCAAAGCCGATCCGCTCTGCGTCCCTCCGCGTCAGAACAATTTCGGTGGCGCCCGTGTCGACGATGAAATCCACCGGAACGCCGTTTACCTCCAGTCGGGCCTGAAAATGGCCGTCGGATGCCCTGCGCAGGACGACGGAGTTTTGCGACAGGACAAAGGTCGATTTGGGAGTCAATTGCTCGCGGATGATGTCGCGGAACCCGTAAGCTGTAACGGCGCCCAGAAAGATCAGCGCCCAGATTGCCATTTGTTGCAGTGACTGGCTCAACCGGTTCCGGTTGGCGGAATACACCCATATCGACACCACCAGCAAGAGCAGGGACAGATACGCTAACCGCCCGATGTCGTCACTGGTCATCCAAGTGCCCCGAGACTACGCAACCCGTCGACGACGAACTGGACCGCAAGTGCGGCGAGCAGCATGCCCAGCAGGCGGGTCACGACATTGATCAGCGTTTTGCCCATGAGTTTCTCCAGCCCGTTGGCAAACAGGAACAAAATGAACGTGAACAGCAAAACGCCTGACATGGCGGCGATCGTCAGGATGACTGGATTGGCCGTGCCGTCTGATCCGCTGGCCAACAGGATGATCGCGGCCAGCGATCCGGGGCCGGCCACTAGAGGCGTCGCCAGCGGAAAGACCGAAGGATCATGCGCGTGTGGCTCTTCGGATTGCTTTTCGCGGCGCTCCTTGCGGCGTTCGAACAACATTTCCACAGCGATCAGGAATACCAGCAGGCCTCCGGCGATGCGGAAGGCAGGCATGCCGATGCCGACGAATGCCAGCAGAGCGTCCCCGGCAATCCCGAAGATAGCCAGAATGAAGAAAGCGACTGTCACGGCTCGAATTGCAACGCTCCGACGTTCGACCTTGCCCATGCCTTGTGTGAGCGCGATGAACAAGGGCAGCAACCCGATCGGATCGATGATAATAAACATCGTTACGAACGCAGTGATTAGAAAATCGTACATTTAGCCTGCCTTTGCCTTTTCCAGCCTGTCCAGAGCCTTCAACCACAGTTCTTCCGCGCGGATCAGGGCTTCTGCCACTTCGGCGCGTTTCTTGTTGAGCTTTTCTATATCAGCCGGATCGCGTTTGGCATAGAGCAGCGGATTGGCCAGACGCGAGTCAATGGTAACCCGCATTTCCTCGAGTTTCTCGAGCCGCTCTTCGCATTTCGCTGCTTCGGCCTGCAACGGGGCCAGACGCTTGCGGTTTTCGGCCTTGGGCGAGGGTTTCGCCTGTTTCTGTTCGGCCTTGCTCTGGCTGACTGCGCCGCCCTTGCCGGTTTCCGACAACAGGAAAGCGCGATAGCTTTCCATGTCTCCGTCATAGGGCAGGACCTTGCCGCCGTTGACCAGCCACAATTGGTCCGCAACCGCGCTGACAAGGTGGGCGTCGTGGCTGACCAGGATGACCGCACCGTTGAAATCCATCAGCGCCGAAATCAGGGCCTCGCGGCTCTCGATGTCCAGATGGTTTGTCGGTTCGTCGAGGATCAACAGGTGCGGCTGATGCAATGTCGCCATAAGCATGGCCAAACGCGATCGCTGCCCGCCCGACAGCTTGGCGGCCACGGTTTCAACCTGATCGGGGCCGATACCACCGCGCGCCAGCTTTGACCGCAACTGCGACGGTGGCGTTTTGGGAAAGACCCGCTGGATATGCATCAGAGGGGTTTCGTCCGCATGCAACTCGTCCATCTGGTGCTGCGAAAAATACCCGACCCGAAGCTTGTTCGAGGTGACGATATCGCCGGCCATCAAGTCCAGCTTGCCGGCGAGCAGCTTGGACAGGGTGGATTTTCCCTGACCGTTGGCACCCAAGAGGGCGATCCGGTCGTCGGGGTCTATGCGCAGGTCCAGACCGGACAGCACTGGCGTCCCGTCATAGCCGACTTTGCCGCCGGAAATCGAAATGATCGGCGGCGACAGCGGAGGCGGGCTGTCAAAGTGAAAGCCAGCAACGCCACGGCTGACCATGGCCTCGATCGGCTCCATGCGTTCCAGCATTTTCAGACGGGACTGCGCCTGCTTCGCCTTGGAAGCCTTGGCGCGGAACCGGTCGACATAGCTCTGGATATGTTCACGCGCCGCGGCCTGTTTCTTGGCGGCAGCCGCCGATTGCGCCATTTGCATGCGGCGCACTTCGTCGAACGTGTCATAGCCGCCCTGATAGAGCGTCAATTGTTTCTCATTCAGGTGCAGGATCGCGCCGACGGATTTGTTCAGCAGGTCGCGGTCGTGGCTGATGACTAGCACGGTAAACGGATAGCGGGCCAGAAAGTTTTCCAGCCAGATAGTGCCTTCGAGGTCGAGGTAGTTGGTCGGTTCGTCCAACAGCAGGAAATCGGGCCGCGAAAACAGAACGGCTGCGAGTGCCACCCGCATCCGCCAACCTCCGGAATAGGCAGAGCAGGGCAGGGCCTGCGCCTCGTTGTCGAATCCGAGCCCGTTCAGGATCGCTGCGGCACGGGCCTCTGCCGAATAAGCGTCGATCTCTGACAGGCGGGCATAGGCGTCCGCCAAGCGTTGCGCGTCTGTTTCGGTGTCCACGATCTTCATCAGTGCGGCACGCTCGGTGTCGGCGGCAAGAACCGTGTCCAGGAGGGACACTTCGGTGGAGGGTGCCTCTTGTGCCACGCCGCCGATACGGGCGAGGCGCGGAATCTCTATCTCTCCGCCATCCGGCGCCAGGGTGCCGCGCAGCAGATGAAACAGGGTGGTTTTGCCGGCACCATTGCGCCCGACCAGCCCGACTTTATG
>JAHEFH010000124.1 GCA_024640245.1 Paracoccaceae bacterium
CGGTTCCAGTTCATGAACTTGTGCAAACCGCCCAGGGCCGCCACCCGTTCTGCGCCGGGTCTCAGCATAAGATGATAGGTATTGCCCAGCAGAATATCGGCCCCTGTCGCACGCACGGACTCGGGCAGCATCGCTTTGACGGTCGCCGCCGTACCGACAGGCATAAATGCCGGCGTACGGATATCTCCTCGCGGCGTTTGGATGGTTCCGGTACGGGCTTTGCCGTCGGTGGCGGCGATTTTGAACGCAAAACGGTTAGTCATTTTTGTCCTCTGGACGTTTGTCGGTCTTTTCTTATATATTTACTCAGGAAATCCAACCGGAGAATGTCCGATGAATATTGAAATCGATCCGCCGATGGAAGGCGCACCGCTAATCAAGCCCTCGAGCACCGACCATCCGCTCTACGAGTCGATAGCCGAGGCCTGCCGGTCAGTGCACGATCCGGAAATCCCGGTCAATATCTTTGATCTCGGGCTTATTTATACGATTGAGGTTTCGGACGACGGCACTGTTGATATCGTGATGACCCTGACCGCGCCCGGTTGCCCGGTAGCAGGCGAAATGCCGATGTGGGTCGAGGAAGCGGTTTCCCCGCTTCCCGGAGTTCAGGCGGTTAACGTCAAGCTGGTATGGGAGCCGCAATGGGGCATGGATATGATGTCCGACGAGGCGCGGTTGGAACTGGGGTTCATGTAAGCGTTACTTGAGTAGCGGATGAATCGCTCTTATATCTAAGGCTGTTCAATAAAACGGAATAATGAAATGTTTGGCATTCCCGGAAAACAGGCTGTCACAATAACGGACAAGGCCGCGCATCAGATTCGCAAGCTTATGACTGGCGGAGACAAGAAGGGTCTGCGCATCGGCGTCAAAAAGGGCGGCTGTGCGGGTATGGAATATACCATGGAATATGTCGATGCCATCGACCCCATGGACGAGGTCGTCGAACAGGACGGCGCACGGGTGATGATCGCACCGATGGCCCAGATGTTCCTGTTCGGAACCGAGATCGATTACGAAACCGCCCTTCTGGAGTCCGGTTTCAAGTTCAAAAATCCGAATGTTTCCGAAGCCTGCGGCTGCGGCGAGTCGATCAAATTCAACGAAATGTAAGATTTTAGCGGCCGTCAGAGCCGCAAGACGGGACGGAACATGCGCAAAAAACTTGCCGCCGGCAATTGGAAGATGAACGGCCTGAAGGCATCTCTTACCGAAATCGCTGCACTGGCAAAAGCCTGCCCCGCCCCGAATTGCGATATTCTGATCTGTCCACCCGCGACCTTGCTCGCCGGAATGGCTGATGCCTGCTCGGGCACCCCCATTAAAGTCGGCGGTCAGGACTGCCATGCAGCCGCGTCCGGCGCACATACAGGCGACATATCGGCGTCGATGCTGGCCGACGCGGGTGCGAGCGCCGTCATTCTGGGCCATTCGGAGCGCCGCGCCGATCACGGCGAGACCAGCGCGGATGTTGCGGTCAAGGTTGTCTCGGTTTGGGACGCCGGCCTGACCGCCATTATCTGCATCGGCGAGACTCTGGAGGACCGCGACGCGGGCCGGACACTTGACGTAGTCGGAGAACAACTTTCCAGCTCTGTTCCCGAAGGGGTGACGGCGGAAAACACCGTGATTGCCTATGAACCGGTCTGGGCCATCGGCACCGGACGAACTGCGACAACGGCCCAGATCGCCGAAGTACATGACTTTATCCGCGGCAAGTTAGAAACCCGTTTCGGCAAGGTTACGGGCAACGGCATACGCATCCTTTATGGCGGGTCAGTCAATCCGAAAAATGCGGTGGAGATTTTCAGCACATCGAATGTCGACGGCGGGCTTGTCGGCGGCGCTTCGCTAAGGGCCGCCGATTTTGCCATGATCGTGAACGCCGCGGATTAACCGATCTTTCGGGAATAGCCGGACTGTTCCACCTCGTCATAGTGCTGGCGCAAGCGCAAGAGCGCGATGCGCAGAACGATCTTGCCGGAACGGGCCGACCAGCCCATGCGTTTTTCGGCGATTTCCAAACCTTCCAGAAAACAGCAACAACGCATGACAATATCGGCCAAACCGGAGCCAAGCGCGGTCAGCGCCTCGCCAAGCCTTTTTTGCGCGGCCGCTGAACCGCCGCCGTTGCCGCTACCAAAATTGCCGCGATCGCTGCCGGTAATGAATTTCTCCCAGTTCTGGGTGACGCGCGGGCCAAGCTGGGCCAACTCGAAATCCTCGCGCAGGCGCTCGCCGGCGTCGACCAGTTCGCGCGACAGGAACGGCTTACCGTCCTTTCCCTTTTTGCGGGCCAGCATTGTCACTGGGCTTTCCGACAGGTTGACGCGAACGCGGCGCGGTTTCCTGACACCGTCTTCCTTAATATCGCGGTGTCCCCACGTGCGATGCTGGTCGGCAAAGGGGGCCGCAGCCTCGGCGAATCCCGTCATGGGATCGTCTTCCTGTTCGGCCAACATCCGGCGCAGGGCCGCACGGCCTGCGTCTGTGGCGGCGTAGCACATCACCCGGCCTGCATGCGTTCGCTCCACCCAGTCGCGCGCCACAAGATTCTGCGCCAGCGTACAATCCAGTATCGCAACCCGCTTCTGCTCTCCGCCGTCCGACTGGTTCATGATGACCGCCTTTTCCAGACCAGGGGTCACGGCAAGAAAATTGCCTCTCTCACAAAGCCTCCGCAAGACACGCAGGGTTTCGGCCTCGGCCTGGCGGATTGCTTTCGGATCTACTTTCGGCAGGGATGTGTGTATCGTCACGCTGGTTTTTCCTAACTTCGTTTTCTGCGTCCAAAGCTGACCAAGATCGTGCAGGAATGCATCGACCAGAGGATCATCTCGTTTCGCCTCGACCCGTCGTATCTGCCGCATGACAGTCGAGGCATGCACGCCCGACTGCCGCGCCAACGCCCGGAGGCTGACGCCTCCTTCGGTGTGGGCAAGGTAATTCAGGGTTGAGTTGTCGAATGAAGCGTCGCTGAACTCGTCCAGAACCAGTGCAAAATAAGCTTTGGGGATTGCATTCTGATCGTTCAACTTTGCCGCCATACTGATTTACTGTCACTCAACCTTAGATTGTTTACTAAAAAATTTGTTAAATTTTGAAGTATTCACCGAATATTGCTAACATGTTTTAATAATGTACATTTTTGGCGTTCGCAGGAATCTCTATTCGCGCAACGGTTGTTTTTTTTAAAACATAATACACCCAACAAAGGAGGTATTATGGGTCACGAAAACGACATGCTCAATGCAATCAGGCGCCCGAAGATTCTTGTCCGGGCGGCAAAAATAGGTCTGGAATGGTACCGGCGCGAACGCGATCTGAAGAAGGTGATTCACTCACTGACGACACCGACGCCGGAGCGTGCCTTGGCGCGGCTAGTGGCGGCCGAGCAGGAACTGGAAGAGAACCGGACAACGGGTCAGGCGCATTACGATGTGCACCGCCATATAACGGTTTTGACCGCGCTTCTGTGCGAAGCGCGGCTCTTGCCGAAAAAACCGGATTGCACGGCTTAGCCGAACGCGTCGGGCTCGCTTTCTTTTTTCTTGGCGATATAGTCTTTCAGTCCCTCGTCGATGCCCGGATCGATGGGGGGCTGTTCATAATCCGACATCAGCCGCTCTACCCGCGCGGTGGCCAGCGCCACTGTATCGCGTTGGCCTTCCTCGAACCAGGTCTCGAAAGGCTTGTAGTCCAGCAGGTTTGACCGCCAGAAAGACGTTTTGAAATTGGCCTGCGTATGTTCGCAGCCAAGATAGTGACCACCCGGCCCGACCTCTGCAATCGCACCCATGGCCTGCCCGTTCTCGGACATGTCGATACCTGCGGCGATGGAATGCAGAACGCCAAGCTGGTCTGCGTCCATGACAAATTTTTCGAAAGACGCTACCAGACCGCCCTCCAACCAACCGGCTGCGTGCAGACAGAAGTTTACTCCGCCAAGCAACATAGCGTTCAGCGTGTTGGCGGTTTCATAGGCCGCCTGCGCGTCCGGCAGCTTGGAACCGCAAAGCGATCCACCTGACCGGAACGGCAGGTTCAGGCGCCGCGCCAATTGCCCTGCCCCGTAGAGGATCTTGGAGGCTTCGGGCGTGCCGAATGTCGGCGCGCCGGAGTTCATGTCGATAGATGTCACAAAAGCCCCGAAGATAGCCGGCGATCCGGGCCGCACGAGCTGGCTGTAGGCCACGCCGGTCATGGCTTCGGCCAGAACCTGCGTAAGTGTGCCTGCGACGCTGACCGGAGCCATGGCTCCGCCAACGATAAACGGCGAGATGATCGAAGCCTGGTTGTGCGCCGCGTAATGTTCCAGCGCACCCACCATGATCGGATCAAAGGTTAGCGGCGAGTTGATGTTGATCAGCGAGGTCATGACCGTGTTGTTGGCGACGAAATCCTCGCCGAACAGAATTCCGGACATCTTGATCGAATCGAGCGCCCGCGAAGGTTCGGTTACGGATCCCATGTAGGGTTTGTCGCTGAGCGTCATATGGGCATAGAGCATATCCAGATGGCGCTTGTTCACGGCCACATCGGTCGGTTCGCAGACCGTACCGCCGGAATGGTGCAGCCATTTCGACATATAGGTCAGCTTTACGAATTTCTGGAAATCGGCGATCGTTGCATAGCGGCGGCCTCCGGCGGCATCGCGCACGAATGGAGGGCCATACACGGGCGCCAGAACAAGGGACTTGCCGCCGATCTCGACATCGCGGTCACGGTTTCGCGCGACCTGAGTGAATTTTGACGGAGCGGTCGCGCAGAGTTTACGGGCCAGACCGCGCGGAATGCGGACACGCTCGCCATCAACTTCGGCACCGGCGTCTTTCCAGCGCTTCAGGGCATCGGGGCAATCTACGAAATTCACGCCGATCTCTTCCAGAATCGTTTCAGCGTTATATTCGATGATCTGCAACGCCTCTTCGTTCAGAATCTCGAAATTCGGGATATTGCGCTCGATAAATCTCGCGGATTCAATAACCCGGGCGGTCCGTTCTGCGCGACGCGCGGCGCCGCCGCCGCCTCTGACACGACGGGCGGAAGTTGCGGGTTGGTCCAGTTCACCTGACATTTTCTTGTCCTTTGAAAGCGTTCGTAATTTGCTTTTTCGACACGCTACCCTGACTGTCGAGATATTTCGCCTCAAAACCGTACAGGAAAACGCCGAAAACGGCATGCGGCTCTATCTTGTCCGCGACCCAAAGGGCACTTGCGCGAATCCCCGCGCCTGAATAAACCGCGCAGATGAGCATTATATCCCACGACCGCCTTTTGATTATAGACTTCGGCAGCCAGGTTACGCAGCTTATCGCGCGCCGCCTGCGGGAATTGAACGTCTATTGCGAAATTCACCCGTTCCAGAAGGTAGACGCGGCGTTCCTGCGCGACTTCGCCCCCAAGGCGGTTATCCTTTCCGGGGGTCCGGCCAGTGTGTTGACCGAAGGTAGCCCCCGCGCACCCGAGGCGCTGTTCGGCTTGGGTGTGCCAATCCTTGCGATCTGTTACGGCCAGCAGGTCATGATGCAGCAATTGGGCGGTCAGGTAACGCGTGGACATGGCACCGCCGAGTTCGGGCGCGCTTACGTCACGACGGCCCATAAGAAACTCGATATTCTGGATGGTTGGTTCGAAAACGGACTGGAACAGGTCTGGATGAGCCACGGAGACAACGTGTCGAAACTGGCACCCGGATTCGACGTCTACGGCACATCGCCGAACGCGCCCTATGCCATCACCGCCGACCCGTCACGCCATTTCTATGCCGTGCAGTTCCACCCAGAGGTGCACCATACGCCCAACGGTGCGAAGCTATACGAGAATTTCGTCAAACTGGCGGGTTTCACCGGCGACTGGACCATGGGCGCTTACCGCGAACAGGCCATTGCCGCGATCCGTGAACAGGTCGGCGACGCCAAGGTAATCTGCGGATTGTCCGGCGGTGTCGACAGCTCGGTTGCGGCCGTGCTGATTCACGAGGCCATTGGCGAGCAGCTGACCTGTGTTTTTGTAGATCACGGTCTGCTGCGGCAGGGAGAAGCCGAAGAGGTCGTGACCATGTTCCGCGACCACTACAACATGCCGCTGATCCATGCCGACGAGCAGGACCTGTTCCTGACGGCGCTGGACGGTCAGTCCGACCCCGAAACCAAACGCAAGATCATCGGCAAGCTGTTTATCGAGGTCTTCGAAAATCACGCGAAATCGGTTGGCGGAGCAAAATTTCTGGCTCAGGGCACGCTCTATCCCGACGTGATCGAAAGCGTCAGCTTCTCCGGCGGCCCATCCGTTACGATCAAGTCGCACCACAACGTCGGCGGCCTGCCGGAGCGTATGCACATGAAGCTGGTCGAACCCCTACGCGAGCTTTTCAAGGACGAAGTCCGCGAACTGGGTCGTGAACTGGGCCTGCCGGAGAGTTTCGTCGGACGCCACCCCTTCCCCGGCCCCGGCCTTGCCATCCGCTGCCCTGGCAAGATCACCCGGCCCAAGCTGGAGATTCTGCGCAAGGCCGATGCAGTTTACATCGACCAGATTCGCAAGCACGGCCTCTATGACGAGATTTGGCAGGCTTTCGTTGCGATCCTTCCGGTGCGCACCGTCGGCGTTATGGGCGACGGACGGACTTACGACTATGCCTGCGCGCTCCGTGCCGTGACCTCTGTCGATGGCATGACGGCCGATTACTATCCGTTCACTCACGATTTCCTCGGCGAAACCGCGACGCGGATCATCAACGAGGTCGAGGGTATCAACCGCGTGACCTACGACATCACCTCGAAACCTCCAGGCACTATCGAGTGGGAATGACTCCGAAGATCAGGCTGACGGGTCATATTGACGTGCCGACCGATCGTCTGGATTCGATTGAGGCGGCTTTGGTTGAGCACAAGGCCCTGAGCCGAGCGGAGTCCGGATGCATAGCGTTTTCCGTGGAACCTTGCGATCAGGTCGAGGGCCGTTTTCTGGTCAGCGAACTGTTCCGCGATCAGGCGGCGTTCGAAGCTCACCAGACGCGCGTCAAGGCTTCTGATTGGGGAAGGATCAGCGCCGGAATTCCCAGAAATTACAAGATCGAGACGGTCGACTAGCCGGATTGGCTGCCGGACGATGTTCCGCGGCACTTGGATGAACCCCTGTAAAGTTGCCGGTCAGCGGCCGACGTGACCCCGCTCACGATTTCGCTTGCCAACGCGCTGTAAGCCGATACTTTTTCGACAAATTTCGGAAGTCACCCCTCATGCATACGCAAACTACATACGCGGCGACCCACAACCCAGTCAGGGCTGCCATGTGGATGACAGGCACAATCGCCTCCTTCTCCGCAATGGCAGTGGCAGGACGCGAGGTCAGCTTTCAACTAGATACCTTCGAGATCATGATGTACCGGTCGTTCATCGGCTTTCTAACGGTGCTGGTCGTCGGCGGCTTTGCGGGGACATTACCCGAAGTCAGAACTGATCGTCTTGGCTTGCATTTTGTGCGCAATATCAGCCACTTCACCGGACAGAACCTCTGGTTTTTCGCACTGGCGCTTATCCCCTTCGCGCAATTGTTCGCTTTCGAATTCTCGGTGCCGATCTGGATAACACTGTTTGCGCCGCTCCTTCTGGCAGAGCGACTGACCCGTACCCGCGTCACGTCGGTCGTGGTGGGCTTCATTGGCATTCTGATGGTAACGCGCCCGTGGATGGCCGGTCTGTCGTGGGGCATCATCGCTGCTTTCCTATGCGCAATAGGTTTTGCCGGTTCAGCGATGTTCACCAAGATGTTGACCCGGCATGAATCCATCACCGGCATACTGTTCTGGCTGACGCTTATGCAGGCCGGATTCGGCATTGTCTGCGCCGGATATGACGGCGACGTGGCGCTGCCCTCTTCCGACACTTGGGGCTGGATCGTGCTGATCGGCTTTGCGGGCCTGCTCGCGCATTTTTGCCTGACCAAGGCGCTCTCGGTTGCACCTGCCGTCGTCGTAACACCCATGGATTTCACCCGCCTGCCCATTATCGCGACGATCGGGGCTGTGTTCTACGCCGAAGCTATGGACATCTGGATCATTCTGGGCGCTCTGGTGATTTTCTCGGCAAACTACTTCAACATCCTTTCCGAAACGCGTCGTAATGCAACGTGATGCCCTATCCGCAGGAAACGGGTGGCGCCGGCGCGCAGACAGATGGATAAGGCGGGCATGAAACAGCAATCAATGACCACTGGCGCCTGGGTGTCACTGCTCGCACTGGCACTTATCTGGGGTGCAAGCTTCCTATGCTTCGCGCTGGCACTGCGCGAGCTTCCGGTCTTCACAGTCGTTGCCAACCGCGTTTTCTGGGGCGCATCGGCGCTATGGGTTTATGTACTGATCCGGAATATTCCGCGGCCCGCAAGTATGCGTCAATGGTCGGCGCTGGCGGTAATGGGCCTGCTGAACAATGCGATTCCGTTTTCCCTGATAGCTTGGGGCCAAACCCATATCGAAAGCGG
>JAHEFH010000018.1 GCA_024640245.1 Paracoccaceae bacterium
CCGAGAAAGCCAGTGTTGAAAGCGAGACCGCCGACAAGCCGGTAGAGGCCACCACCGAAAAAGCGCCGAAACAGTCGAGCACCGAGATCGTGACCGAGGCCGAGAAGCCGAAGGAAACGCTGGCGCCTGTGAAATCCGTGCGCCCGAAAAGCCGTCCGGCCGATCTGCTGGCGCGCAAGGAAGAGCCGAAGGAAGAACCTGTCGTGAAGCCCGAGCCGGAGAAAACGGCCAAAACGGACCCTAAACCAGTGCCCAAGCCGGAGCCGCCAAAACCGGAGGCCAAACCCGCCGAGAGCGCGGAAGACCTGATCGCCAAGCAAATTGCGGCGGATATGCTGGCAGCCCAGCAGGAAAGCCAGACAGCAGGTCCCGGTGGACAGGGTACTGCTATCACCGACGAAGAGCGCCGCGGTCTGATACTTGCTGTGCAGGAATGCTGGAGCGTTCCGGTCGGTGTCCGGGACGCCTCGGCGCTTGTTGTAACTCTCGCGGTCGATCTGGCGCCGAACGGCGGACTGTTGGGTTCGCCGAAACTGATAGAGCCGAAAACGGCAGACGGGCAGATCCAGCAAGCCTTCGAGGCTGCTCGGCGAGCTTTGATTGCCTGTGCTCCCTATAACCTGCCCCCCGAAAAATATGATACGTGGAAACGGCTGGAAGTCGTATTTAACCCCAAGAAAATGGTGCTGAGATGATTAAGAGCGTATTTCGAACCGCAATGATGGCGCTTGCCCTGACCGGCATCGCCGCCGGTGCGCAGGCGCAGGGTAAACCGCTGCGCATCGAGGTCACCGAAGGCGTGATCGAGCCGATGCCCTTCGCGGTGCCGACTTTCGTTGCGGAAAGCAGCGGTTCGCAGAGGATCGCCTCGGAAATGACTTCAGTGATCGTGTCCGATCTGGTGGGGTCTGGACTGTTCCGTGAGGTGCCGCCCTCGGCCTATATTTCCAACATCTCGAATTTCAACGCTCCGGTGCAGTTTTCCGACTGGCGTGCGATCAACGCACAGGCGCTGGTCACCGGTTCGGCAGATGTCACCAGCGACGGTCGCCTGGTCGTCAAGTTCCGCCTGTTCGACGTGTTCGCACAATCCGAAATGGGCGAAGGGCTGCAATTCGTGGCCAGTGCCGACAGTTGGCGGCGCATGGCGCACAAGGTGGCCGATGCGGTTTACAGCCGTCTGACGGGCGAAACCGGCTATTTCGACAGCCGCGTGGTTTACATCGCCGAAGAGGGGCCGAAGAACGCCCGCCTGAAGCGGCTGGCGATCATGGATTACGACGGCGCGAACGTGAAATACCTGACCGGCTCGGACAATATCGTTCTGGCGCCGCGGTTCTCGCCCAATGCGCGGGACGTGATTTATACCAGCTATGAACGTGGCGTGCCCAAGGTGTTCATCTTGAACGTCGACACCCTGCAGCGCCGCGCGCTGGACGAACAGCCGGGCATGACCTTTGCGCCACGCTATTCGCCGGACGGCAACCGTGTTGTCATGTCGCTGGCCGAGAATGGCAATACGGATATCTACATGATGGACCTCGCCAGCGGGCAGAAGACCCGTCTGACCAGCGCGCCGTCGATCGAGACCGCGCCGAGTTTCTCGCCCGACGGTTCGCAGATCGTTTTCGAATCCGACCGCGGCGGCGGGCAGCAGATTTATGTGATGTCGGCCAATGGCGGTGGCGAACCGCGCCGCATCAGCAACGGGCAGGGCCGCTATGGCACGCCGGTATGGTCGCCGCGCGGTGACATGATCGCCTTTACCAAGATGAGCGGCGGGCGTTTCCACATCGGCGTAATGCGCGCCGACGGCAGTCAGGAACGCCTGCTGACCGCTTCGTTCCTCGACGAGGGGCCGACATGGGCCCCGAACGGCCGGGTGCTGATGTTCTTCCGCGAAACGGCGGGTGCCAACGGCGCGCCCTCGCTCTATTCGGTGGATATCACGGGACGCAACCTGCAACGGGTCCGCACGCCGACATTCGGATCCGACCCGGCATGGTCCAGATTACTGAATTGACAAGGAAGTGTAATGTTGCGTGATTCCCAAAACGGATCACGACTGTTATAGTAACCCAAATGCAGCGCAGTCTGCACAACAGAGGTAGAGCAAATGATTTACAAGAAACTGGTAATTGCGGCAGCGTTATCCCTGACGCTGGCGGCCTGTGACAACAATGCCGACGGTTACGGCGCTGGCGGCGCCGGAGGTCTCGGCGCCGGCGGATCGCAGGTTTATGACGAAAACTCCATTGGCTATTTCAACCAGACGGTTGGCGACCGCGTGTGGTTCGCCGTTGACCAGTCGAACCTGTCGCAGGAGGCAATCGCCATTCTGGACAAGCAGGCCGACTGGTTGCTGCAGCGTCCTCAATACTCGATCCTGGTCGAAGGCCATGCAGACGAACAGGGCACACGCGAATACAACCTTGCGCTGGGTGCGCGCCGAGCGGCATCGGTGCAGAACTATCTGGTCAGCCGCGGCCTGTCTGACGCGCGTGTAAAAACCATCACCTATGGCAAGGAACGCCCGATCGAGATCTGTTCGGACGAGGCCTGCTGGTCAAAGAACCGTCGCGCGGTTACCGTGGTGGCCGGCGGCTTCGGCGCCTGAGCGACCCGCGGTACGGCTGAAGGCCTGGGCAATTGAAGGAATTTAGCATGATAGATTGCAAACGGGTTCTCTATGTCTGCGGGGTTGTCTTGTCGATGGCGTTGCTGCCGGTGGTGGCAACGGCTCAGGACAGCGCGCAGGCCCGGAAGGATTCCCTCGCCGATGTCCGTCAAAGCCTTCAGGTGCTCTATTTCGAGATACAGCAGTTACGCACGGAACTATCGACCACGCATGGCCCGTCCGGAACCGCGGGCGAAGGTCCGGCGCTGGTGCGCATCGACGCGCTGGAGCAGGAACTTCGCCGTCTGACAGGCGATGTGGAGCAGTTGCAGTTCCGCATCGAGCAGATCGTTCAGGACGGAACCAACCGGATCGCCGATCTTGAATTCCGGCTGGTCGAGCTGGAAGGCGGCGACTTGTCGAAACTTGGCAAGACCACAACGCTGGGCGGCGGCGAAATGCCGGCCACCGTCGTGCCGCCGGTTGCGACCGGTACGCCTGACGGCAACGGCACCGCAGAGCTGGCTGTGGCCGAGCAGGAGGATTTCGATGCTGCCAAACGGGCGCTGGACGAAGGTAATTACGTTGATTCCTCGGACCGCTTTCTGGCCTTTATCGACACATATCCGGGCGGTCCGCTGACCGGAGAAGCCTATTTCTGGCGTGGCGAAGCGCTGGCTGCGCTGTCCGACTGGAAAAACGCCGCCCGAAGCTATCTGGAGAGCTTCAGCGGTTCACCCCTGAATTCGAAGGCGCCGGACGCTTTTTTCAAGCTGGGCGTGAGCCTCGGCAAGTTGAGCCAGATCGACGCGGCCTGCGAAACGCTTGGCGAATTGTCCCGCCGCTATCCGGCCGCTGCCGTTGTGCCGCAGGCAGCTGCTGAAATGCAGACGCTGGGATGCAACTGACCCAAGAACTCGAGCGTGAATTCAACGCGGAATTTGACCGGCTCCTGACCGGCACCGGTGACGGGCCGGTCGGCGTGGCCGTGTCCGGCGGCGGCGATTCGATGGCTTTGCTGGCGCTGGCGGTGTCCTGGGCCGAAACGCGGAACAGGTCGATCCATGCAGTCGGCGTCGACCACGGATTGCGGCCGGAGGCTGCCGATGAAATAGCGCTGGCGGCAAATCTGTGCGGCCAGATCGGGTGCCGGCATACGGTTTTGCGCTGGTCTGGCTGGGATGGTTCCGGAAATCTGCAAGACCAAGCGCGGCAGGCCCGCAAGCAGCTTATCGGGCGCTGGGCGCAGGAGCAGGGCATTTCCGTCGTGGCGACCGGCCATACGCTGGACGATCAGGCCGAGACCTTTCTCATGCGTCTTGCGCGCGGTTCGGGCGTAGACGGTTTGTCGGCGATGTTCGACAGCGAGACCTTCGACGATCTGCGCTGGATCAGGCCGTTGCTGTCGGTGTCGCGGGCCGATCTGAGGTCCTATTTGCAAGGTAAAAACATCGGTTGGGCCGACGATCCGACCAACCTCGATCCCGCCTACGCTCGGGTTAAATTCCGGCAGGCGGCAGAACAGCTCGCAGAGCTTGGTCTTGACGCGAGAACACTGGCCGCGACGGCGGGTCGCATGCAGCGCGCACGGCATGCGCTGGAACTGGCGACAACCGATCTGGCGCGAGACGCAGCGCAAGCGACCGATATCGGAACTGTGAAACTCGCGCGAAAAGAATTTCTGGACGCGCCCGAGGAATTGCAGCTGCGGCTTTTGTCGCATGCCATCGGCTGGGTCGCGCGACAGGACTACCGAACGAGACTGGAGCCTCTGCAACAGGCGCTGGCAGCTCTTGCCGGTGGCCGCAATGCGACGCTGGGCGGATGCATCCTCGTTACCGGCCAAACCGCGCCGATCGAAGTGTGCCGCGAGCCGAATGCCGTGCAGCCTTCGAAGGGCGTCGACGCATTGTTCGACAACCGCTGGCAGGTGCGCTGCGCGCCGGGTACCGGCGGCGATTTGACTCTGCGTGCGTTGGGAGAGGACGGTTTGCTGGAATGCCCCGGCTGGCGCGATAGCGGCTACAGCAGGTGGTCTCTGCTGGGGTCGCCGTCAGTGTGGCAAAACGATGAATTGATAGCCGCGCCATTTGCGGTTAGAAGCCGGACCTGCGACGTTAGTCTGGTGCCGCAGCCACAAAGCTTCCTGACCTCGATTTTGAAGCATTGAATTGCCGGTGAAACAGATTACTTAGAGCTTAGAGATTACAGAGCCTCCTCCCGTGGCTCTGGTTCAATTAGGAGAGGTATATTGGGTAACTCGAGAAACTTGGCCTTTTGGGTTGTTCTGTTCCTGCTGGTTGTGGCGTTGTTCAACTTGTTCAACAACAGCCCGTCGACGAGCACATCCAACGAGGTTCCGTTTTCGCAACTTATGACCTCTGTCGAGAATGGCGAGATCAGCCGTGTTACGCTGGATGGCGAAAAGGCTTTCGTGACAACCAGTAACGGAACGCGGCTCGTGTCCGTAATTCCCAAGGACGTGGACATCACTCCGACCCTGCTGGAAAACAAGGTCGAGATCGAGGCCACCCCGCAAGAACAGTCCGGCATTTTTTCCGCCCTGTCACTGTGGTTGCCGTTCATTATCCTGATTGGTGTCTGGGTCTTCTTCATGAACCGGATGCAGGGCGGTGGACGCGGCGGCGCGATGGGCTTCGGCAAATCCAAGGCCAAACTGCTGAACGAACGAGCCGGCCGCGTGACCTTTGACGATGTTGCCGGTATCGACGAGGCCAAGGAAGAACTGGAAGAGATCGTCGAGTTCCTGCGCGATCCGCAGAAATTCTCGCGCCTCGGAGGCAAAATCCCCAAAGGCGCGCTGCTGGTGGGCCCTCCGGGTACCGGTAAGACGCTGCTTGCCCGCGCAATTGCCGGCGAGGCCGGCGTGCCGTTCTTTACCATTTCGGGTTCCGATTTCGTCGAGATGTTTGTCGGCGTCGGTGCAAGCCGTGTCCGCGACATGTTCGACCAGGCCAAGAAAAATGCACCCTGTATCGTGTTTATCGACGAGATCGACGCCGTAGGCCGCCACCGTGGTGCCGGTTATGGCGGCGGGAACGACGAGCGCGAACAGACGCTGAACCAGTTGCTGGTTGAAATGGACGGGTTTGAGGCCAACGAGGGCGTTATTCTGCTGGCCGCCACCAACCGTCCCGACGTTCTGGACCCTGCGCTGTTGCGTCCGGGCCGGTTCGACCGTCAGGTTCAGGTTCCGAACCCCGACATCAAGGGCCGCGAGAAAATCCTGCATGTCCATGCCCGCAAGACACCTCTGGGCCCCGATGTGGACCTGCGCATCATCGCGCGCGGCACGCCCGGGTTCTCGGGTGCCGATCTTGCCAACCTCGTCAACGAGGCCGCCCTTATGGCCGCGCGAACCGGCAAGCGCTTCCTGACAATGGACGATTTCGAGAATGCCAAGGACCGCGTCATGATGGGTGCCGAGCGGCGCTCCATGGTGATGACCGAGGACGAGAAAAAGCTGACGGCCTACCACGAGGCGGGACATGCTGTTGTCGGCCTGAACGTGCCGCAGCACGATCCGATCCACAAGGCGACGATCATTCCGCGCGGCCGTGCGCTGGGTCTGGTCTTGTCGTTGCCGGAACGGGACCAGTTGTCCGTGACCAAAACCAAGTACAAGTCCCAGATCGCAATGGCGATGGGGGGTCGGGTCGCCGAAGAACTGATATTCGGCGAAGACAATGTTACGTCCGGCGCATCGTCGGACATCCAGCAGGTCACCCGGATTGCACGGGCCATGGTCACCCAGTTCGGCATGTCCGAAAAGCTGGGCAACATCGACTATGCCAACCGTCAGGACACATACCTCGGGCCGCAGCAGGGCGGGCTGAATGCCGGACCGGATACGCAAGAGGTCATTGACACCGAAGTGCGCAAGCTGGTGGACGAAGGCTATGCGACGGCCAAGCGCATCCTGACCGAGAAGGCACAGGACCTGAAAAATCTGGCCGAAGGTCTGTTGGAATACGAAACCCTGACCGGTTCGGAGATCACCAAGGTCATTGCCGGCGAAGCGTTGAAGCGCGGCACTGACGAAGATGACGCCGATTCCGGAGGCTCCGCGCCGAGTGTGGCCGCAATTCCGAAGATCAAGAAGCCGAAGGGTAGCTCTGACGGCGGTATGGAACCGGAACCGAGCACCTGAAGAAACAAGAAAACGGCCCCCGAGCGGGGCCGTTTTTGTTTGTGCGCCTTGCCGAGCGCGCCTTTGAGGTGATCCGCCCGTTGGCCGATTCAGCCACGTTTATTTCCAGCGAACCCATTTATCTTTCACCAGGACGATAACGCGCCTGAAAACGTCGGTTTTCCCCTGACGTGCCGACGAGAATTAAAGTTCTGTCACAAGAGACCGGCCATCTGAATCGGGAGAACTACATGGCAAGAAAGTCAGAAATCGAGAACGCGCGGAAAGCAGGGTTCATTTCGCGTGGTTATGCCGGATAAAACGAAGCTTTTCTCTGACGCATTCAAATCCGCCGCGGAGTGCGTTAAACGGGAGGTCTGAATTCAAGGACAATTGACATGCACCGCCCCGAACACTGTAAATCGATGACAGAATTGCGCGCGGCAATCGACCGGCTGGATGAGGAACTGATCGACCTGCTGGCACGACGGGCACATTATATCGACCGGGCGGCGGAACTGAAACCCGCCGAGGCGATGCCGGCACGCATTGCAAGCAGGGTCGAACAGGTCGTTGCCAATGTCCGGAAAGCGGCAAAATTGCGCAATCTGGACCCCGATATGGTCGAGGCTCTTTGGCGTCCGCTTATCGACTGGTCCATACGGCGCGAAGAAAATATTTTGGGGTCATCCGCCCCGCAGAACGAGGAGAACTGAATGTCCGCCCATATAATCGACGGCAAGAAATTCGCGGAAAAAGTGCGCGCCAAGGTGGCGGATCACGTGACCCGTCTGAAAGAGGAAAACGGCATTACGCCAGGCTTGGCCGTTGTGCTGGTCGGTGAGGATCCCGCCAGCCAGGTCTATGTCCGCAACAAGCACAAATCGACCGTCGAAGTCGGCATGAACTCTTTCGAGCATCGCCTGTCGGCAGAAACCTCCGAGGCCGACCTTTTGGCGTTGATCGACCAGCTGAACACCGATCCGGCGGTGCACGGCATACTGTGCCAGCTGCCATTGCCCCGTCACTTGAACGAAGAGCTGGTGATAAACTCGATCCTGCCGGAAAAGGACGTGGACGGGTTTCATATTTCTAACGTCGGCCTGCTGAGCACGGGGCAAAAATCCATGGTCCCTTGCACGCCGCTGGGCTGCCTGATGATGCTGCGCGATTATCACGGGTCCTTGTCGGGGATGAATGCGGTGGTTGTCGGTCGGTCGAATATCGTCGGCAAGCCGATGGCAAATCTGTTGCTGAAGGACAGTTGCACGGTGACCATCGCACACAGCCGGACCAAGAATATCGAGGCGCTCTGCCGCACGGCGGACATCGTGGTCGCAGCGGTCGGGCGTCCAGAAATGATTACGGGTGATTGGATCGGAAAGGGCGCCACGGTTATCGACGTCGGCATCAACCGGGTGCCGGCACCGGAAAAGGGCGAGGGGAAAATGAAACTGGTCGGCGATGTTGAATTTGCCAGTGTCGTCGAGAAAGCCGGCGCGATCACGCCAGTCCCCGGCGGTGTCGGGCCGATGACCATCGCATGCCTGTTGGCCAACACTGTGACCGCCTGTTGCAGAGCGCATCACCTATCGGAACCTGAGGGATTAACGGCTTGATTTTAAATGAAAAGCGCCTGACGGTGAATATTACTCGTTAACCGTAGCAGCCCCCAAAGGACCCACCGTCAGACGCGAAGCGGATTCTCATCCGCCCCTATTCTTAATTAGTATCAATCTGATAAATTTCAAGGTTCCATATTCGGAGAATAGGGGCCTAGCGCGGCATGGGGACTGCGACCGCCGAACGGCCGGTCAGGACTGCGAGAGCTGATCCGTCCATCAGTCCGGCCAGCGCAGGATCACGGGTTTTAAGCCCGCCGGTATAGGTTCCGAAGGACGGAAGGATTATCCGCCGCCGGTCGATCAGAAAGCAGGGACGGGTGATGCTGCCGCCGCGGGTCCGCACGGTTGCCTTCGGGTGGAAGTGCCCGGAAACCTCTCCGGTGCCAGCAGGTTCCGCGATATGCCGGAAAGTCAGTTCCGCCAGCGACAGTTCCCGCAAATGGGTGCCGCCCACATCCACCGGACCGGCGTCGTGGTTGCCCTCGATCCAGATCCATTCCCGGCCTGCCATCAAGCTGGCCAGGTGCTTGTGATCGGCGGATGTCAGACCGTCGAGCGCCTGCAGATCGTCAAAACTGTCGCCGAGGCAGACAACGGTTGCAGGGTCGCAGGCCCGGATGGCTTCGGACAGGCGGTTCAGGGTGTCGCGCACCTCGTAGGGCGGCATAAGCGTGCCGCCGCGCCGCGCAATGCGCTCAGACTTCCCCAAATGCAGGTCCGAAACGCAGAGCAGGGACTGCGCATGCCACCACAGAATGCCAGTCGGCAGAGCTGAAAGTTGCGCGCCGCAAAAGGTGAAATCATAAGCTGTCATGTGCCGAGAAGATAAGACCGGCGCGCGCAACGCAAGCTATTTCAGCCCTGCCTCCCGCATCAGGCGGGTGCTTTCCTCTTCCAGCAGACGCGCATCGGCGCTTCCCCTGATCGGAACCTTTCCGACCTCGAGCAGCAGGGGAGCGGCGAAGGGCGTGACATGCGGTGCCTGCACATGATCTATGCGGCCTTCAGTCCGCGCCAGCATCTCCTCGATGCGGCCAAAATCGACCAGACCGCGCATGGCCTCGGCCTGCGTGACCCGCATCAACAGGTGTTCCGGGTCATATTTGCGGATCGTGTCGTAAAGTATGTCCGAGGAAAACGTCGCCTGCCGTCCGGACTTGCGTTTGCCGGGGAGGTTCTTCTCGATCAGGCCCGCAATCGTGGCGATGTTTCGAAAGCTGCGTTTCATCACTGCATTACCGCCGAGCCAGCTATCCAGACCGTCGCGCAGCCCTTCTGGCGCGACCAGCGCCGCCGCATCCTTGACGGGCTCCAAGCCCCAGATCAGCAGGGCGTAGTCGCTACTGACGAAGCCCAGCGGATGCAACCCGGCATCGTCCATCCGCCTCGTCAGCAAGAGGCCGAGGGTTTGCAGCGCGTTTCGTCCCGCGAATCCGTAGAGACAGGTGTAATGCGTATCCCAGCGCTTGAAACTCTCGACCAGCAGGCGTCCGGAACGGGGTAAATTCGAGATATGCGCTTGCAGAGTGATCCAGTCGGCGGTGTGAGCGGGCAGGGCGGACCAGTCGCCTGCCTCCAGAAACCGGATAATCCGGTGCGATAGCTGCGTCGAGGTGGCGAACTTGGTCCCCGAGAATACCGCGATCTTCGGTTTGCGACCCGGCTGTTTCGTGACCTCGACTGTCATTTCCCGCAAGCCCTCGTAGCGGACGGTCTGGCCGCCGATCAGGAAGGTGTCGCCGGGCGTAAGGGTTGCGGCGAAGGCTTCCTCGACCTCGCCCAGAGGCGTGCCGCCGCGACTGTTCCGCATCCGAACCGCCAGCGTTTCGGTATCGACGATCGTACCGACATTCATGCGGATCGAGCGCGCGCGGCGCGGGTCGCGCAACTGCCACAGCCCGTCCGGCCGACGCAAAATTCGCTGCCAGCGGTCGTAGGCGCGTAGCGCATAGCCGCCGGTGGCGCAGAAGTCGAGGCAGGCGTCGAAATCCGAGCGTGATAGCGATCGGTATGGACCGGTGCCGCCGACCTCGGCAAAAAGGGCGTCGGCGTCGAACGGGCCGGCACAGGCGATCAGCAGGATATGTTGGCAGAGAACGTCGAGCGGCGCATCGGGGCGCGGGTCTCCGTCAAGGTCGTGTTCCTTTACCGCCTCCAGGGCGGCGACGCACTCGACGATCTCGAACCGGTTCGACGGTACGACCAGCGCACGGGACGGTGCGTCGTAACGGTGGTTGGACCGGCCTATCCGCTGAACCAGACGCTTGATGTTCTTGGGCGCGCCGATCTGGATCACGAGATCGACATTGCCCCAATCGATGCCGAGGTCAAGCGAACCGGTGCAGACAATGGCGCGCAACTCGCCTCGTGCCATCGCCGCCTCTACCCGGTCGCGGGCCTCTCGCGACAGCGAGCCGTGATGCAATCCGATCGGCAGGTCGTCGTCATTGGCCCGCCAGAGGGCGTGGAAATAAATCTCTGCCTGCGCGCGCGTGTTGATGAATACCAGTGTGGTGTTGGCCTTGCGGATTTCCTCCAGCACCGCAGGCACCGAATAGACCGCGCCGGCGCCGGACCACGGTGGCGGGTCTTCCGTCACCAGCATGGCGATATCCGGATCCGGCCCGGGATCAGAAGTGAGGATATTGCAGAGGGCGGGGTACGGCGCCAGAAACCGCGCCAGTGCCCCGGGATTCTCGACCGTGGCGCTCAGCCCGACGCGGCGCATGGCAGGCGACAAGGCTTGCAGTCGCGAAAGACAGAGCATCAACTGGTCGCCGCGCTTGCTCTCGGCCAGGGCATGGGCTTCGTCGATGATCACACGCCGCAAGCTGCCGAAGATGCGCGGCGCGTCCTCGTAGGACAGCAGCAGCGCCAGAGATTCGGGCGTGGTCAGCAGAATGTCAGGCGGATCGGCGCGCTGGCGTTGTTTCTTGCTGTAGGATGTGTCGCCGGTGCGGTCCTCCACCCGTATTGACAAACCCATTTCGGCAATCGGCACCTCGAGGTTCCGGCGGATATCGGCGGCCAGAGCCTTGAGGGGCGAAATGTAGATTGTGTGCAAGCCTGGGTCAGAATTCTGGTGTAATTCGACCAAAGTAGGTAGGAATCCTGCAAGTGTTTTTCCGCCTCCGGTCGGTGCGATCAGCAGGGTTGCGGTGTCAGATGCGCGTTGCAACAGCGCAATCTGGTGCGGGTGAACCGACCAGCCGCGCCGCGCGAACCATTCATTGAAGACTTGAGGAAAGACAGACATAGCGCCAGACATATTCCTGTCTGGCGCTATTGTAACCCGTTTCGTTATCAAAAAATCAGTGGGCGAAATCGGCGCTGTCGAGGAACAGATGCTCCCAGGCCTTGTCGATCATTTCCGGCGTGAATTCTTCCTTGATGCCTTCGAACTCGCAGATAGAACGCATCTGATCGATCAGGAACGGCGCGTGAAAGGCGGCGTATCCATCGTTCACAGTCGGGTATTTCTTGGTGAACAGATGCACCAGAACGTCCTCGCTCAGGGTGGCTTTCTTGGCTTTAGCTGTCACCAGATAAATCTGCAACATCTCTTCGCGCGACGGCGCGTCGATCAGCAACTTGTACTGGATCCGCCGCAAGGCCGCCTGGTCGAACAGGCGCGTCGGGTGGAAGTTGGTGGAGAACACCACCAGCGTGTCGAACGGTACCGAGAATTTCTCACCCGAGGCCAATGTGAGGATGTCGTAGTTCGCCTCCATCGGCGTAATCCAGCGGTTGATCATCGCCTGCGGCGGTTCGACCTGACGGCCAAGGTCGTCGACGATGAACACGCCGCCGGCCGCCTTGAGCTGCAAGGGCGCCTGATAGATTTTCGAGGTTTCGTTGTAGATCAGCTCCAGCATGTCCAGCTTCAACTCGCCGCCAGCGATAACGCAGGGGCGGCGGACCAGGTGGAACCGTTGGTCGAAGCGGCCGACCTCTCGCCGCAGGGCCGTTGCGTCCTCGTCCATTTCGACCGGCAAGCCGTGCACCACCGGATCGTAGACCGAAATGATCTGGCCGTTGTATTCCAGAAACTTGGGCACGAAAATCTTGTCGCCGAGCGCGTCGCGCATGCCGTTGGCCAGCGAGGATTTCCCGTTGCCCGGAGGTCCGTAGAGCAGGATCGACCGACCGGAGTTGACCGCGGGGCCGAGCTTGCTGAACATGTCCTTCGGCAGGATCATCTTGCGGAAGCCGTAGTCCAGATCCTTACGCGTGATTACCACATCGCTGATTTTCTGGCGTTCCACCTGTTCCATGAAGACGGGCAGGGGTACCGGCAGGGCGCCGTAATATTCCGACTGGGCCAGCGCATCCAGTGCGCGGGCCTTGCCAGCGTCGGTCATCTGGTAACGCAATTCGGTGGATTTCTCGGCAGAAATCTGGCCGGTCGTTTCGACGAGGTTCTGTTCGCGGCAGATATCGATCAGTTCCTGAATGATAGGCGGAGACACGCACAGCGCTTTGGACAAGCTGGTCATCGTCTGCAAGTTCCGGCGGAACATGGTTTTGAGAAAGATGTCGCGAGCGAAAACCGCGTTGATACCGGTGTCCTGTAGATTGCGCGGGGATGGCGGTTGAGTGACGTTGGTTTCGGCTAACTTCTTATCGGGTTTTTTCAGGTTGAGCGCTTTGCCGAGGATTGACTGCGTCGCTTGCAGATCCTGCACCTGAACCTGTGCCTGCTCAGGCGTGGCACGCGGCGCCGGCTTTTCGCCGCGCATTGCCGCACGTAGGCTGTCCGCCTCTCGCATCTGGGCTTCTGCGTCTTCGGGCGATTTTCGCTTTCTTGGTATCAGTATGGACATCTGGACTTTCCGCCTTTTCTCTGCCGTCGCTTTATAATTTACTTCAATTTTCGTGCACCATAAAGTGTTTCACAGGCCGTGACGGGAGATGTTTATTTGCACCGTATCTATTTTACACTGTTTTGCCTTGGGTTTATCGGGATCGCCGGCCTGTTTCTGACAAATGACGGTTATTTGCTGCTGAATGCGTTCGAGGCTGACGGTCTACACATAGCAAGCGCGGTTTTACGCATGCTTGATGGCGAGGTTCAGCACGTCGAATATCATACCCCATTGGGCATTCTCGCGTTTTTGCCGACCAAATTGTTGATGGATGCGGGCTATGGTTTCGGGCAGGCGGCGGCCTATAGCAATCTTTTGGTCGCAATCTGCTTTTTACCCGCATTGCTCTGGGTTGGACTGACGCGGTTCCACGGCATTACGGCCTACGCTTTTGCCGGCGCGACGCTGATCCTGTTTCTGGCGCTGAACCTCGGCGGGTTGAGTTATGACCGTCTGGATTTCGCCATGTTCTACAATCGCTGGTGCTGGGCCGTCAGCGGCCTAATCTTCGCTTTGATAATTCTGGAAGGCCCGGTCGGGCGCGGTGCCCATATTCTGGATGGCATTTTTATCGGCCTGTGCCTGAGTTTTCTGGCACTGACCAAGATCACGTTTTTTCTGTTTCTGGCGTTGCCGGTGCTTTTGGGGTTGATCCTTTTCCATCGCGCCGCCGCCTTGCTGCTGTCGGTTCTGACCGGCGGGGCCGTGCTGCTGGCGATCTATATCATGACCGGCGGGCCGGAGTTCATGCTAGCCTATATCGCCGATCTGAGGTCGGTCATGCTGTCCGGTGCGCGCACGGTGCCGAGCCTCGGATTGCTCAATATGATCGTGGCACCCGATCTTGTCGTCGGCAACGTCGCGCTGATCGCGGCCGGGGTTTCTTTGCGTCGGGCAGGGTTCATGCGTGAAGGTTTCTTTCTGTTGCTGCTGGTTCCGGGAATTTTTCTGGTCGTAGTACAAAACTGGGGCAATTACACCCAATGGGCCCTTGCCCTGGGGGTAATCCTCTATGCCATCACGCTACAGGAGAGAACCGGCCGACGGACCGGCGCAATCCAGGTCTCCGCCCTTCTGATTTGTGCAGTCGCGCTGCCCCAGGCGGTGACCATGGGATTCAGCCTTATCAATCACGGGACAGCCCGGGCCGAAACATATGTCACTGTTCTGACCGACCCGCGGTTTTCCGACATGAAGTTCGCGCGGACTCGGCAGGCCCAGACAGTGGTGACGACGGAGCGGAAATTCGGTTACGAGGATCAGTATCTCGGCACTTTCAAACTGCCGGCAAACGGAACTTTCCGAGGCGAAGAACTGCCGAAATGCGAATTGCGAACGGCTTTGCCCTCGCATCTGCGCGCGATTGCCGATGATCTGGCCGCCCGAGATGACACACGCGGCAAGCGAATTCTGAGTGCTTCAAATGCGTCGGACTACTGGCTTTTCGGTGGCACTGAACGGCTGCGAGACGGATCAATCTGGTATTACGGCGGCGATGACGGGTTCGACGATGCCGATTTTCTGGTCATTCCGTTTTGCACTTACGGTACGCAGGGACATAATTCCCGGCAGACGATCCTGAACATTATCGAGGCCGATGACCGCTATAATTTTACCGAGATAGATCGCAACGAGTTGTTCATTCTGTTGCGGCGGGACCGCTAGGTCAGGCGTTTACGACCTGCAACAGGTTGTAGAATACGAGCGTTGCCGCGAGCGGTAGGCCGAACGGAAATTTCGAGATGTCGCGGTAGGATTCCCATCCTTGCGTCAAGGGCTGCAGCGCAGACACCCGCCCTATCGCCCGGTGCATCCCTACGGCGAGCAGGGACATGACGCCAAGGGACATCATGATCACCCCGTAATCGTCCGGGGATATATAAGCGGCCGCCGCCGCCGCGAACTTTCCATCTCCGCCACCTACGCCAAGATAAGTCGACAGCAAATAGCCGATTGTCAGAATGACGGCTGTTTGCAGCAGGCGAAAGCCGAAGTCAGGCAGGGTGAGTGCCAAGGGGCCGAGCACCAGGAAACAGGCAAACAGACCGAGCACCACCCAGTTCGGAATTTTCATGCGAGTCAGGTCAAAGGCCGCGCAGAGGACGCAGAACGGAAGTGTTGCCAAAAGAAAAACGATTGTCCAGACTTGCGACATGGCGATTATTGAACGACGTTCGGTTGAAGCGCTTCGAGACTGCGGACTGCTTCCTTGAAGTGGCGGGGATGGGCGTCGATTGCGGATTCCAGCAACCCGCGTCCAATGTCCGTGTCGCCTTGCTTGATCGCGGTCAGGGCGAGCGTGTAGAGCAGTTCGGCCCGTTCCACCTCGGTCATCGGAATGACCGGCAGGGCGTATTTTCGCTGTGAACCGCGTGCCAGTACCAGATTGTTCTTGGCGGTGAACAGGTCCTTGTCATAAGTGATGGCCCGCAGAAAGAGCTTTTCGGCCTCGCTGTATTTCTTGCGCGTCAGCTTGGAATAACCCCAGTTGTTCAGGACATTTGCCGGTTGCGTCGTCAAACCGACCGCAGTTTCATAGAAACTGTCGGCCTTGGTCCAGTTTTGCTGGGCGTCCGCAACCATGGCTTCGAGGCGGTAGCGTTTGAAGGTTTCGATCGTCGGAGGAATGGCATTCAATTGAGCCTCGGCCGCTTTCCAGTCGCCGGCGCGGATCAGGCTTTCGGCGTAATCCATCCTGTCATTGTTGGTCGCCTCGCCGCTGTCGATAATAATTTTGTAGACAACGTTGGCTTCCTCGGACCGTTTAGCGCGCGCAAGTGACTGCGCAAGCCCGCGTTTCAGGTCGACCCGTGTCGGATCTTTCAGAGACGCCTCGCGGAAATACTCCACGGACTCGTTCGGGTCCGCGACAGTCAGCATGATTTCGTTGAGATTGGATTCGTCCACGACGCCGATGATGGACCTCTCGGTCTCATTGCCATTGTTCGCAGCGCACCCCGACATGGCCAGCGCACCGGCCAGCAAAAATGCTGCTTTCACAGATAAACGCATGGGTTGCCTTCCCGTTACTGCTCTTATATCGGGTCGGGGGTCGACAGCAGCAGGTACCTGCCATTGCCGCGACGCACCAACTCGTATTCTTCTTGTTCTTGCTCGACAGAGTACTGCGTATTTTCGAGCTTTGCGATAGCTTTGGTCAAATTTGACTGGATTTCGGCTGAATTGCCACTATCCAGAGCAAAGGCCAGACGGAAGACGCGCTCTGCTTCCCCATCCTTGCCGAGGCTTGCCAGAACGACGCCCAAATTGTTCCACGCAGGCACGAATTTATCATCCTTTTCCAGCGCCAGTTCCAGCATGGTCTTGGCCTGTCCCAGACGGCCGAGTTTCAGGTTGGCCGATCCGATGGCGCTTAGAACATCGACGTTGAGACCATGATCACCGGCCGCGCGGGTATAGGATTTGAGCGCCAGTTCGTATTCGCCTGCGGCCATCAGGCGGTGCCCGACGATCAGCCCGTCGACCGCCTCGGTCACCGGTTCCGTTCCGGGAGGCGGTGCCTCGCCGGCATATTGCGTTTCAAGCCGCGTGGGCTGGCAGGCAAGCAGCGAGAGGGCGATCAAGGGGGCAAGACAGCAGCGGAACATCGTTCGCAACGGACTAGTATGCGTTGAACAGGTAGACGTAGATGTCATAGAGCGAAGGTCCGACCAGAATGACAAGCAGGGGTGGAACCGTGAACATCATCGTTGCCAGCGTCATTTTGGTAGGCAGCGTGTTGGCCTTTTCCTCGGCGCGCATCACGCGCTTGTCGCGCATTTCGGCGGCATAGACCCGCAGTGCCTCGCCGATCGTGGTGCCGAAGATGGCCGACTGGACCAGAACCGAGACAAAGGCCTTGATGTCCGACACATTCGACCGCTCGGCGAAGTCGCGCAGAACGGTCGCGCGTTCCTTGCCCGCCCGGATTTCGTTCGAAACGATGGTCAGTTCTTCGGCGAGCGTAGGGTAGGAGACCGCGCTTTCACGGGCGACCCGCTGGATGGTCTGGTCGAGCGACTGGCCAGCCTCGATACAGACCAGCATCAGGTCGAGCGTATCGGGAAAGCCCTGAAGCAGTTCTTCTTGGCGGGTTTGACGCCGGCGTTCGACCCAGTAGGACGGGAAATAATAGCCGACGAAAGCCGGACCGACCGTCTTGGCCATAGCCATGACCAGATCGGGTTCCGGCGCCAGCAGGAAGGTGTACAAAGCACCGCCAGCCAGACCAACCATGCCGAGGACAAACTGCGCAAAGTGGTATGTCCGCACCGCAGAGCGTGTGCGATATCCCGCCTGAACCAGTTTCAGGCGCCGCTGGGTGAATTCCTTTTGGTTCTGTGGTTCGAGATAGGCCGAGAACCGGTCCAGATTTGACTTGTTTTCACCATTCAGGCGAAGGCTGCTGCCGGTGTTCGACCTGCGGTTCCCGCGATAACCGGAGCCCTGGATCTTGTCGAAAGGATCGGCGCGCTTGGCGACGAACATCGGCAAAGTGATGATGATCGCAAACAGGCCAATGAACCCAAGCAGAAGAATGGGGCCAAATCCCCCAAACGTCGCTGTCATAAATACCCAAATGTTTTCGATCATTTCATTTACCGATTAAACCTTGATGTCCACCATGGCACGCATGACCAATATGTTGATGGTTAGCATGACCCCGACAAAAACTGCGCAGGGAACGAAATAAACTGTGCCGCGGACCGCGTCGTAATAGCCGGGCTGGGTGACGTTGACCATCAGCAGCGCCGCAAAAGGAAAGCCTGACAGGAACCAGCCGGACCATTTTGCCTCTGCCGTGATCGCGCGGACGCGGCGGAAGAGTTTGAATCGGGCGCGGATCACCTTGGACAGGCCATCGAGAATTTCGGCAAGATTACCGCCGGAACGTGACTGGATTGCCACGGCGACCGACAGGAACCGCAAGTCGGGTACGTCGACACGGTTCGCCATGCCTTCCAGCGCCGCGTTGATGTCCATGCCATAGGTCGCCTCGTCTGAAATCAGACCGAATTCCGATCCGACGGGATCAGGCATCTCTTCGGCTACCACATTGATTGAATTGGCAAAAGGGTGCCCGACACGCAATGATCGCACGATCAGGTCAACTGCATCCGGCAATTGCTCTTCGAACAGGGAAATTCGTTTCGCGGCCTTGCGGTGGAGCCAGGCCAAGACGCCGCCGAACCCCATAACTATGCTGACTGCCGTAGCCGTAATCGGGCCCGAGGCGGTAAATACCAGCAGCATTACAAAGCTGAACGCCGAAACCAGAATCATCACGGCAATCAGTGCGCGCGGTGAAAACGCCACGTTGGCCTGGGCCGCCTTTTTGCTGAGAATGGAAAACAGTGGAAACTTGAAACCGGACAGATGCTGCTCACGTTCCTTGCGCAGCGTGCTCAGAACCTCTTCATGTCCCTTGCCCTGTTCCAAAAGTGACAAGCGCCGGTTCATACGGCTGTTCGACCGGATCGAACTGCCGAAAGCCATCAAATATACTCCCTCGACGATCAGCAGAACGCCGACGAAGATAAGAATGAAGGTGATTGCCTGAAGTCCCATGTCCTGTCCCTATTGCGCCGCGCGTGTGTAAATACTGGTCGGCAGGTTGTAGCCCCACTGAGCGAACCGTTGTGTGTGGATCGACCGCAAACCGGTGGGCAGGAACTCGCCAATGATCTTGCCGTCATTGTCCGTGCTCTGGATCTCGAATTTGAAGATATCCTGCATCGAGACGACTTCGCCTTCCATGCCGGCCATTTCAGAAATGGCGACCATGCGGCGCGAACCGTCCTGCAGACGCTTGACCTGCACGACGACATCAAGCGCCGATGAAATCTGCGCCCGTGTCGCGCGCAATGGCATGTCGACGCCGGACATCATGATCATGTTTTCCAGACGCGACAGGGCGTCGCGCGGAGAGTTGGCGTGGATTGTCGTCATGGAACCGTCGTGGCCGGTGTTCATGGCCTGAAGCATGTCGATTACTTCGTCACCGCGGGTTTCGCCGACGATGATCCGGTCCGGGCGCATCCGCAGGGCGTTGCGCAGAAGGTCGCGCTGGTTGACCTCGCCGCGGCCCTCGACGTTTGGCGGGCGGCTTTCCATACGCGCCACGTGAATCTGCTTGAGCTGAAGTTCCGCCGTATCTTCAATCGTTGCGATACGCTCATCGTTGTCGATGAAGCTCGACAGCGCGTTCAGGGTCGTCGTCTTACCGGAACCGGTACCGCCGGAAACCAGAATGTTGAGCCGGCAGGCGACGGCGGCCTGTAAATACGCGGCCATCTCATCGCTCATAGCTCCGAATTCGACCAGTTTGTCTATGCTGAGCTTCTCGTTCTTGAATTTCCGGATGGAAACCAGCGCGCCGTCCACTGCAATCGGGGGAACCATTGCGTTGAAACGCGAGCCGTCCTTCAAGCGGGCGTCGACATATGGATGGCTTTCGTCGACCCGCCGGCCAACGGCGGAAACGATTTTGTCGATCACCCGCATCAGGTGCTTTTCGGAGCTGAATTCCGTGTCCGTCAACTCCAACAGGCCGTCGCGTTCGACGAATATCTGCTTGTAGCCGTTAATCAGGATGTCGTTGACTGTTTCGTCGCGCAAAAGCGGCTCCAACGGCCCGAGGCCGGTGACTTCGTCAAACAATTCCTGATTAAGCTGGTCACGCTCCACACGGTTTAGAACGACGCCGGCTTCTTGCAGCCCATCGGTCGTGATAGCCGATATTTCGCGGCGCAGGTCTGCCTCGGGCGCATTTTCGATCGCTGCAAGGTTCAGGCTTTCCAGAAGCCGGGTGTGCATCTCGGACCGCACGGCACGCAGTTTGTCGGCGCGCGGGTCTACTGTCTTGATCTTTTTCGGGGTCGGCGAGGGCCGGACCATTGTGTTTGGTGTGCTCGCAGCCTGACCTGCCGGCTCCGGTTTCGTCGCTACAGCGACTGCTTCCGCGGGGCGGTTTTTGGAGATATTCGATCTGCTTACGCGTTTAAACATTTTCCAACCTTACAAATCAAGATTCAGACCTCTTCCCTGGCAAGCTCCGAAAGAGTTGCCGAAATTCTGTGTATTTCCTTGCGCATCGGGTTCTTCTTGGCCACCGACGCCAATGGGGAGCCATGGTCGCATGCATTCAGTATCTGTTTGCCGCCGTCCGGCAGGAACCAACGAAATTCGACATCGAGGCTGTCGGCCATACGCTTGACGCGGGATTTTCCGCCCAGGTCCGTTGCTTTTGGTGCGCGGTTCAGAATGAACTGGACCTTTTCATAGGGCATTTCGTCAGCCTTCAGCGCGCGCATGAAGCGCAGTGTATTCTGGGCGGAACGCATGTCCATTTCCAGAACGCCGAAGAACAATTGGCATTTCTCAAGGACGACCTCGGTCCAGCTGACAATGGCCGTCGGCAGATCAATGATGATGAAGTCATAATTCTTGGACGCGACATCGATGATCTTGGCGATTTCTTCCGGAGAAATGAACTCCAAAGGCAGGCTGTCCTGAGGAGCCGACAGGACGTCTAGCGTGCGGTCGAACTTATGCATCGATTGCAGGAGTGCGTCGGAATCAATGTTCGCGGCGTTTGTCAGCAGTTCGTAGGAGGTTTCCGACTTAGGAACGTCCAGATAGGTCGAAACCGAGCCGAACTGGAAATCGAAGTCCAGAATGCAGACCGTCTTGTCGTCATTTTCGACATTCTTTTGCAATTCCCAAGCCAGATTTACGGCGAAAGTCGATGCGCCAACACCGCCGGACAGGCCATAGACCGGAAAGATAATGCCCTGCCGTCTTCCGACTTTCGGTGCCGTTGGACGGGGACCTTCAACGGTTTCGACCGTAGTCGAGTTTGCCGCCGGTGCTTGGGTCTCGGTCAGGCGCTCCAGAGTTTCATGCAGTGCATTCGGGGGCAAAGGGTAAGGCAGGAAATCGTCGGCTCCGCCCCGGATGAGCCGGTGCAGGGCGCTTGGGCCAAGATCATCGGTGACCAATATCACCTTGAGGCCGGCCTTCTTGGCCTCTTTGACCGTTTCCTCGATTGCTTCCAGATCGGATTCGTCCTGCTTGTTGATCGCTATGACTGCCGTGTGAAGGTCTTTTGCGTGGGCACTGTTGAGAATGCCAAGGACGTCGCCGAATTCGAGGCCGCCCCAAGATTCTCCGAACTCCCGTTCCAGTTCGTCGATCAACAACTCGAATTCTTCGAGATTGCGCGCAACAGCGCAGGTAACAATCGTTGCTGGTTGCGGGGTCTCTTCCTGGTCGCTCATAGGGCCAAACTCTTCACATATTCGTTGTTTCTGTGGTCCGTTTCCGGACTCGTCTCTTGCAACTACACAGTCATTTTGGCTTATTTGAGGCGACGACTGTATATTTTCCGTCTCAAAAAGAATTCTTTAAGTAAATTAGGAGGCCTTTGTGGCCCCCTAAGCTATTTCCCGCGAACATCACTTTAACCACCAGCGCCTTCGCTACTTGGCGCGTCTGTCGTCGTTCTGGTGTATTCGTTATAGATACGAACCGCGTATTTGCCGTCCAGTTCACCACCGTCCTTACGGAAGAACCCGGATACCTCAGTAACTGTACGTCGGTTTTCGCGGTTTGGCTCTTCGGTCAGAACCACCGGCCGTGTTTCGCCGTAGGATGCGACGGCTTGGACCATCTTGCGATCCACACCCTTGGAAATCAAATAGTTGACCGCGGCATTGGCGCGCCGTTGCCCCAATCGTTGGTTGTAGGCGTTCGAGCCAACCTTGTCGGTGTGGCCGTAGACCCGGAACTTGATTTTCGGGTGTGCAATGATCCAGGCGGCCTGTTTGTCGAGCGCGGCACGGGATTCGGCATCCAGATCCGCTTTGTTGAACTCGAAGTTGATCCGGGCCGGAACCTCGTTCGCGAATTTGAGCGTCAGGTTGATCAGAATTTCTTCTGCGCTGGCCGACTGGACTGCGACGTTGTTTGCCGTCGCGGACCCGTAGACCCCCTTGCTGTCGAGATCGCTGCCGATCTCGCCGCCCATGAAAGAGAACACGGCCTCTTCGCTGGAACAGGCTGTCAGGGCGAAGGAACAAACGATGGCGGTTTTGATAAGTTTCAGGTTCATGTTTCTCACTCCATCACGTAGCCGTATGAGCTCTTGTAGTCCTGCGAAGAGACAGTACCACCATCAGAGGTCGTATTTGCAGTTTTGCCCAGCAGAAAAAGATCGGCTTCGGTTGGTGGCCTGATCCTGTCGGTTGGCAACGTCAGCGCATCGCCATCGACTGGAGACACAACATGCGGAGTTACGATGACCACAAGTTCGGACTGTTTGCGGGAGTAGTCTGCGCTGCGGAACAGCGCTCCCAGTACCGGAATGTCACCCAACCAAGGGACCTGGCCGGCGAGATCCGAGAAATCGTCGCGAAGCAGACCTGCAATCGCCATGCTCTGCCCGTCGCGAATTTCCACGACTGTCTGTGCCTGACGTTTCGAGAAGGAAGCTACGTTGATCCCGTTCGCCGTAATAGAGTTGCTTGCGTCCAAGGCGCTAACCGATGTCTGGATGACCAGATTGATCAGACCGTCCTCGATCAGGGTCGGCTGGAAAGTCATTTCGACGCCGAAGGGACGGAATTCAATTGCTGTGTTTCCATCTTGTCCGGGGACGGGAACGGGATATTCACCGCCAGCAAGGAAGTGCGCTTCGTTGCCGGAAAGAGCAACCAGGTTTGGTTCCGCAAGTGTCCTGACAAGCCCTTTGGTTTCAAGGGCTTCCAGCAAGACAGAGATGGCCAAGCCGCCGGAGCCAAATGCCAGCCCCAGTCTTCCCTGTGCCGCCGAGGTTGGTGGTGCCAGACCTTCGACAACCTCTCCGGCGCCCGCCGACAAATCGACATTCCCGGACATGCCAACGATGCCAATGCTGGAGGACAGGTTTTTCGCGACTGAGCGGCTCATTTCCGCAAACCGGACTTTCAGCATGATCTGGTGGGACCCACCGACGATCATCATGTTGCTGACCGCGCCGGAATAGCGCTGCGCCAGTTCCATCGCGCGGCTGGTTGCGCGGATGCTGCTAACCCGACCGCTGAGAACGATCCCGCCGTTGGCGGTGCGCACGTCGATTTTCTCTTCCGGCAGGATTTCCGCCAGGCGTTCCTTGAATTCCGCGATGTCGGGAGAAACTTGAACATCTACGTTGGTGATCAGCCGACCATCCGCGCCCAGTAACGTAAGTGTCGTGCGCCCGGGGGCTTTGCCCAGAACATAAATCGTCCGGTCGGACAATGTGGCGATATCAGCGATACCCGGATTGGCGACCGACAGTTCGGCGAATGGTTCGTCCGATTCCATCACGATCGCGCGGTTCACGGACACTTTGATGCTGTCCGATGTCGCGCCGCGCATCACTTTAAGGGTACTCTGCGCCATAACGGACGAAGAGAGCGTCGCCCCCAACGTCAGGCCAATCAGGCCTGCTGCAAACAGGTTGGTAAGTTTCATGTGATCCTGCCTCTCTGATCACTGGAAGTGAAAATATTTTTATCGTTGGAATTATAATGCTGCAAAACGATTTTGTTTTCAACAATCAATATTTTAGCGAGGGAGTCTTATGTGGATAACCCGCAACACTTAGCAATATTTTGAGTCCGTGTTCGGGGCGCATACTAGGGGTTGTTTGCCGGCGCTGCCGGCAAGCAATGAATTCTAGTTGGTGCAGGGGATCTCGATGGTGACGGCTTCGCCACCTTTTCGGGTGACGATCGTGCAAATTCGGCGTCTTTCGACACGGCGTTCCTTAATGTCCAGAAGGTCACGTTGCGTAACCTCGATAGAGCCGGTGCTCTCTTCTTCTTCGCTGACCGATCGTAGGGACAGCAACAGGCTGCCGGTCGATTGAGCCTGGATGAGTTCGCCGACAACTCGCGGCGACACGGCAACCGTTACGGTACGTGCGACCGTTGCGCGATTGCCCTGCTCCTCGGTCTTCTGGTCGATGGCAACGAGCGAGATATTCTCGAGAATGAGTTTGGTGATCGGCTCGCGGTCAAGGTTTCCGCTCCAATAGACGTCGACTTTGTCGCCTGGACGCAGGAACCCGGATACACCGGAGGCGACATCGACCCGCAATGCGAATGCCCGCATGCCTTTTTCAAGTTGCGCCGCTACACCCGCATCTTCGCCGAGTTTGGTTACTTTGGTGGAGGTTATGACCTCGCCGGCGTCCAGTTGACGTAGAACGGTGCGGACCTTGTCGTTTCCTTCCGGACCGATCAGCACATTGATGTCGGTAAACGCGTTTTTCGGAACGCCTTTGGCGGGCCATTGAACGACGTCGAGGTCAGATTCCCTAAGGGTCTGGCCGTAGGTGAGGGGCACTTTCGTGATAAAAACCCTTGTCAGTTTGATCGGGCTTGTATTGCGTGCGATATCCAGCTGCTTTTCGTAGTTGCTGAATTGTTGCATAGCCAAATAGACGGCAAATCCGGCGACGCCGAAGCCGACTATCAATACAAGTAAGAATACGAGCCGCATACCGGTCCCTTGCTATTCAGCGTTGTCTTGCGGGCGAACTGCCGCACTTTGAAGCAGGGCGTCAGCGCCAGGGCGAGTCTTCTGGAGTGGGTTTGCCTTCCACCACCGTCTCGCTTATCGCAGACGATAAATCAAAGACTGCGCCCTTGTAAATTCCGATCATAACCGAACCGAAAATAACAATGGTCGCGCTCAAAACAACCCAGTCGACAGTAACGGCGCCATCCTCGCATTTTTCATACCGCGAGGTCGGAATCTTGGTTTGCCAAAGTAATTCCAACATTTTCGGCCCCCAATCCATTTAGTCGCAAGTTGATGTGAGTTCCGGAATGTTGATTAGGGTCGCGTACAGTTAGAAGATTATCGGAAGCTGCAGGTCGCACTAGGCATTCTTGAAATCACGGAAAAAGATGTTCGGTCCGCCGCAAGAAGAGCCGCGAACCGAAATAGTAGATGAAAGCTTAAGAAGCGCCGCGCAGTGTTGTCGCGGAGTCTACCAGCGTTTCATTGATCGCGCTCGATGCGTCCAGCAGACCAGCACGGATGATGCTGATAACCAGGCCACCGATGATTACGAGAGCTGCGGTCAACACAACCCAGTCTACCGTAACAGCGCCGGATTCGTCTTTTGTGTATTTCTTCATTTTGAACAGTTTCATTATTCGCCTCCAAGGTCGTAAGTCTGAACATTTCAATCGAGGGTGGTAGAACAAGAAAAGTTCAAATTAGATTACACCCCACGACATCGGATATTCGAAGGAAAATGAGGCGACACTTGGGCGCGATCTGACAAATAATGAAGAAACATAATATTTTAGAAGCGAAAAATAAAAATGATTTAATAACAATGATTTAATTTTGACGCCATGGCCGTCCGACGTGAATTTCGCGGGTAAGGTCATGTTTTTGTGTCCAAAGAGCAACATGAATTGTGGCGAAGGGCGATGGTTTTGCCTCATTTGAAGCGATGTTCAATAAATAATAGTTGTGAAATTAGGATGATACGGACGAATCTGAATGCAAACTCGGTAAGGCGGCATCTCCGGGTGCGGTAAGATTCAAGCCGGAAAGGCTTTTAATGTAGTGCAACTGTTAAAAGGCGGGATCTGCGGCGGCTTCATCCAGTCTCCACGACCTTTGGTGTCTTCACCAGAATGCGGTTGATTCCACCTCCGATAGATTCATTTCTATCACGTCCTGCCAATAATCAACTTTTGGGAATGGATTTTTCGGCCGAAACCGACATTGTGGACGTACAATAATCAGGCTCGGGTTTTGGGTTCATCATGCACCGCAGTTTTGCAATCATATTCGCACTGGCCGCCGGCATGTCTCTGGCATCGGCAGAGGATGCGACGGTCGTCAAACCGGAAAGCGCCCCGGTTGGCGTCACAGAAGCCGTCGGATCAGCGCCGCAGTTTCGACGGGTCAAGGTCGAGACCCGACCGCTTGGCAAACGGATCAATATCCAGATCAAGCCAGATGAGCAGTATTCGGTGGATGTCATTGTAGATCCCAGATTGCCGTCGAGACCGATGGACCCCATTCTGGACGGCGCTGTTGATCAGGCGAACTGGTTTTGGGGTGCGTTATCCACACAGCTTGCCGACGGCAGCGACACGCGCATGCAGCAGGCAATGGCGCTGTTGCCGAACCGGCCGTCCGGGAACGCGTCTCTGGCTCCAGATGTACGGTTCATGCATAAACTGGCGGGCAAGTATGGGCAGGACATACAAAGGGGAACCATGAACAGGCGGGTTTCGCCCGCATTTGTCCTAGCTGTGATCGGAGTGGAATCCGCCGGCAACCCCGAAGCGGTCAGTAAAGCCGGAGCCACGGGCCTGATGCAGCTTATACCCGCTACGGCGAAACGGTTCGGCGTTCGGGAAATCACTGACCCAAGGCAGAACATTGCCGGAGGAGCCGCCTATCTCGACTGGCTTTTGACTGAATTCAAGGAGGACCCCTTGCTGGCGCTGGCCGGTTACAATGCAGGGGAAAACGCCGTCAAACAATATGGCGGTATTCCGCCGTTTGCCGAAACACGCAATTATGTGCCCAAAGTCGTTGCGGCTTGGCAGGTTGCCCGCAATCTGTGTAAAACGCCTCCAGATTTTGTATGGCAGGGCTGTGTGTTCAATAAACTGGAAGTCGACTGATGAATAACCCCGTCCCGTTGGTGGTAGATATCGACGGAACTTTCCTGAAGACCGATTTGTTGTTCGAGGGCTTCTGGCAGGCGCTGGGGAAAGCGCCTTTGGCGACCATCATGGCTGCGGCGACACTTTTTTTCGATCGACCGAGGTTGAAAGCGCGGATTGCGGATCTGGCGGACGTCCGGATCGACCTGCTTCCGATCAATACCGCAGTGCTCGAGTTGATCGAGAGGGCCAAGAGCGAAGGGCGCGAAGTGTTGTTCGCTTCCGCCGCCAACCACACACTGGTGGATCATTTGGCCGAACTCTACGGTCTGGAAGGCGACAATCTGGCGTCGGACGTTCGCACCAATATGAAAGGCAGCACCAAGGCGAAAGCCCTGGTCGAACGTTTCGGCAAGGGCGGATACGCCTATGCCGGCGATGCCGCCGCCGATCTGCCGGTCTGGATGAGCGCCGCCGAGGCAATCGTCGTCGGTCCAAATCCCTCTGCAGTCGAGAAACTGAACTCCTCCGGGGTCAAGGTGACGGAACTGCCGCAAACCTGGTCGCGACGCGGCATGGTCAAGAGCGTCCGGCCGCACCAGTGGGTCAAGAACGTATTGCTTTTGTTGCCGCTGATCGCGGCGCACCGTTTCGACGCGCAGGGCCTGATCGCGGTTCTGGTGGCCACGGCGGCGTTCTGCGCGGCCGCCTCGTCCATTTATCTGGTCAATGACCTGCTTGATCTG
The DNA here is from genome assembly GCA_024640245.1 of Paracoccaceae bacterium. Taxonomy (GTDB): domain Bacteria; phylum Pseudomonadota; class Alphaproteobacteria; order Rhodobacterales; family Rhodobacteraceae; genus Amylibacter. The sequence goes on from JAHEFH010000018.1 coordinate 27,671, forward strand.
GAGGCGGACCGGTTGCATGCCAAGAAACGCTTCCGGCCGGTTGCGGCGGGCGACATGAAAATACCGGACGCAATGCTGGTGTCCGCAACGCTCGGGTTGTTCGCTCTGATCGTTTCGTCCCTGCTCGGTGCGGGCTTTGTTATGGTGACGGTTCTGTATATGGCGCTGTCCACGCTCTATTCCCTGAAGCTGAAAAAGGTCAGGTGGCTCGATATCACGATATTGGCCAGCCTCTTTACACTGCGCGTTCTGGCGGGCGCGCTTGCGGCGGAAGTCTATGCCTCGATGTGGTTGCTCGCCTTCGTTTTTCCTGCATTTTTGGCTCTGGGCGGGGTCAAGCGGTTGACCGAACTGACGCTCGCTCAGTCTGACGGGCGTATACCGGGAAGGGGATACACACCCTCCGATCGCAAATCTCTGCTGAATACAGTTGTCGTTGCGACGGCCGTCTCGCTTGTCGTCTTTCTGGTTTATACATTCAGTGACAGCGCGCTCCAGCTCTACCACAACCTCACAGTCCTGCGGTTTGCGGGCATCCCCTATGTCATCTGGCAAGCGCGCATGATCTATTTGGGCTGGCACGGCCAGCAAGACTACGATCCGCTGGTATTTGCCATGAAAGATGTCAGGGGGATTGCGCTGGTTCTCTTGACGCTCGCGATGATCCTCTATGCATCTGTAAACGTCTAGATCGACATCTTCTTGAAGATCGGCTCCGGGATCGACCGGATGATCAGCATGATGTAGCGCCAGAACCACGGCGTGTAGATCGTGTTACGGCGCTTTTGCACTGCAAGCCAAAGGTCTTCTGCAACGGCCTCTGGGGTTGCAACCAGAAAGAGTCCCGGCAGGCCCCAAGTCATAGTGGTATCGACAAATCCGGGTTTGACGGTAACCACATGGCCACCAGACCGGTTCAACCGGTTGCGCAAACCGGACAGAAACGTATGGAAACCTGCCTTGGCAGCGCCATAAGTATAATTGCCGATGCGCCCGCGGTCGCCGGCTACGGACCCGATGCCGATCACCGTGCCGCCGCCACGCTCTTCCATCAGTGGCGCAAGAGCCAGCAAAAAGCGGACCGGACCGGCAAAACAGTCCTCGATCGTGTTCCCTGCAAGCGCCGGGTCGGCGTCGATCGCCGACTGCTCCGGCATCGAGCCGACGAAAACCGCGGCGTTGATCATCCCGTCCGACGGGCCGGCCGTATTGAGGATTTTCTGAAACCCGGAAGGATCGCGGATATCGAATGCGACGCTTGCCACGCGGCCACTGCCGCGCAGTTCACAGTCTGTCGCCGTTCGCGCCAGATCGTCGACGTCGCGGGCGGCGAGTACAAGATCACAGCCCTCTGCAGCCACCTTTCTGGCGAATGCGCGGCCCATGGCGGAACTCGCGCCCAGAATGATCCAAGTGTCGGTCATTTCCGTCCCCTTATTTCCAGCCGCCTTACTAGATCGGTTTCCAGGTCCCGCCCGGGATCTACCTGATCCGCGATTTTGCGGAACGCGGGCAGGTTTGGATAGGATGCGCTGAAAGCCTCTGCAGAGCCGAGGCTGTCCTTGGCCGCATAGACGCGTCCGCCGGCGGACAGGCACAGTTGTTCGAGTTTCCGGAACAGGTCCGCGACGTTGCCGCGGTTGCGGATATCGACCGCAAGCGTGAACCCTTCGTGCGGGAAGGACAGCAGACCGCCACCTTGCGGGCCGAGCCGCTTCAGCACTGCCAAAGGCGAGGCCCGTCCCGACGCTGCGATCAGCGTCAACATCTGGCGCAGGACCGGCTCTGCATCGGTGGGAGGGATCACGCACTGGAACTGGTGAAAACCGGATTTGCCATACAGCCGGTTCCATTCATGGACCCGGTCCAGCGGGAAAAAGAACGTCTGCATCGGGCGCACGATATCGCGGCCGGATGCGGGAACGCGGCTCCTGTAAGCCTGATTGAAAAGGCGAACCACCAACGGCGACAATAGAATGGAGGGAGCATCAAAGGGGATCGAGGTTGATCTCTTGATCGGCGAGGCAACCGGTGTTTCGGAAATCTCGGCCTCTTCGAGTATGCCGCGGCCCAGCTGGTTACCGGTGGCCGTCGCATCGATCCAGCCAACCGAATACTGGGCGTCCGAGGCGTCGAACGCCTCGATAAACTCGCCCAAGGTGTCGATGCGGCGTTCGCGCACCTGCATGGCCGCAGAGGCGCAGGGCGCCAGGCGGATGCGGGCGGACAGGATTACACCTGTCTGACCGAGTCCGCCGACAGTGGCATTGAAAAGGGCCTTGTTGCGCTTTGGTCCGACCCGCAGCCTGGTCCCGTCGGGTTTCAGCAGTTCGATGCTGTCGACATACGCACCGAAACTGCCGTCGATGTGATGGTTCTTGCCGTGTACGTCATTTCCGATACAGCCGCCCAGCGTGGCGAACCCGGTGCCCGGCATCACGGCAGGAAACCAGCCTCTGGGCGCGAAGTTGCGCATGATATCCAATATTGTAACGCCGGCCTCTGCTTCCAGAATGCCGGTTTCAGGATCAAACCCCAGAAACCGGTTCATCCGAGTCATGTCGATTGCCGAACCGCCGGTATTTTGCGCCGCATCGCCATAGGACCGGCGGTTGCCAAAAGCGGGCGCAGGCGTTTCCGCCATGACCTGCATCAGGTCGCGCAGCTTTTCCGGCCGGGCGATCCTGCCGCGGGATACAATCGCGCGGCCCCAGCCGCTGTAGTCAGTTTCTTTCCAGCGCATGGCCTGCCTTTGCTGCTTTTGCCTCTGCGATAGGAAAGACCAAAAGGCCCAAAACCACCGCGA
>JAHEFH010000211.1 GCA_024640245.1 Paracoccaceae bacterium
TCCGGAATATTCCGCGGCCCGCAAGTATGCGTCAATGGTCGGCGCTGGCGGTAATGGGCCTGCTGAACAATGCGATTCCGTTTTCCCTGATAGCTTGGGGCCAAACCCATATCGAAAGCGGCCTAGCCTCTATCCTGAACGGCACCACAGCCATTTTTGCCGTCCTGATCGCGGCGCTGGTGTTCAAGGACGAAAAGCTCACAGGGCGCAAGCTGTCTGGTGTCATCCTCGCCTCCGTCGGGGCCCTGGTTGTCGTCGGTCCCGAAGCGCTGCGAAATTTCGACTTACGGTCGCTGGCGCAAATCGCGCTTCTCGGGGCCAGCCTGTCTTATGCCTGCGCAGCAGTCTGGGCCCGGTTTTCGCTCTCGGGTCTGCATCCGGTCATGGCTGCGACCGGCATGCTGACCGGATCAACCATGATCATGGTTCCGGTGGCCCTGATCGTGGACGGGCCACCCGAAACTTTGCCGGGGGCGACGACAATCGCGGCCTTGGGCTTTCTGGCCCTGCCGGCAACGGCCGTCGCCTACCTGCTGTATTATCGCTGCCTCAATCTGGCCGGCAGCGGCAACCTTTCGCTAGTGACGCTGCTGGTTCCGCCGACAGCGGTCTTCTGGGGCGCCGTTATCCTGAACGAGGCGCTTTCGCTTGCGGCTTTTTCGGGATTTATCCTGATTGCCCTGGGCATGCTAGTTCTGGACGGTCGGATTCTGGGCTCAATTCTCGGACGCCGAAACCCCCAAAACAATTGAATCTTCTTTAAAAATTTGGTTTAGCCTGAGGGAAACCAACGGGATTCAGGCGAATGCTCTATACTTCGAAAAAAGACTGGCGCGCGGCAGAGCGTAAAAAGGTCATGCTGTTCGGCATGTCCGGTCTTGGAAAAACCTATCTTTCCAACATCCTGCGTGACTCAGGCGACTGGTTTCACTATTCGGTCGATTACCGGATCGGCACGCGCTACATGGGCGAACATATCGTCGACAACTTCAAGAAAGAGGCGATGCGCAATCCGTTTCTGGCGGATTTGCTGCGCTCCGACAGTATTTATATCGCCTCGAACCTGCGCTTCAACAACCTGTCTCCGCTGTCCACCTATCTGGGCAAGCCTGGCGACCCAGCCAAAGGCGGCATCCCGTTCGAGGAATATCTGCGCCGCCAGCGGCTGCACCGTGAGGCAGAGATCAGCGCCATGAAAGACACGGCGCACTTCATAGAGCGTGCCAAGGAGCTATACGGCTACAACAATTTCGTTTGCGACACCTCGGGCTCGGTGGTCGAGGTGGTGGACCCGCTTGATCGCGACGATCCGGTGATGTCGCTGCTGTCGGAACACCTCTTGCCAGTCTGGATTAAGGGTGATGAAAGCCATGTCGAGGAACTGGTCAAGCGATTCAGCAGAAGCCCCAAGCCGATGTACTATCAGGAAGACTTCCTGAAAGACCTCTGGACGAACTACCAGCAGGAAAAGCAGGTCGCGCCGGACAAGGTCGATCCGGACGAATTCATCCGCTGGGGATTCCGAAAACTGTTGGACCACCGCCTGCCGCGCTATCGCGCCATGGCCGACAACTGGGGCATTACCGTCAGCGCCCATGATGTTGCAGAAGTCCGCACCAAGGATGATTTCGAAGACCTGATCGCAAACGCCCTTGAGAAGCAGGCCTGAGCGCACTATCTGGCACTCTTCAAGTTAGGAAATACCAATGCCCATCAAGATACCATCGACCCTGCCCGCCTTCGACGTTCTTCGGAACGAAGGCGTCATGGTGATGTCCGACGAGTCCGCAACGCGGCAGGACATCCGGCCATTGCAGATCGGTCTGCTGAATCTGATGCCGAAGAAAATCCAGACCGAAACGCAATTCGCACGCCTGATCGGCGCGACTCCCTTGCAGATTGAACTGACGCTGCTCCGCATGACGGAACACCAGCCGAAGAACACCTCCGCCGATCATATGGAAGCGTTCTATCAACCGTTCAGCGAGGCGAAAGCCCGCAAATTCGACGGACTGATTATCACAGGCGCGCCCATCGAGCATCTGGCTTTCGAGGATGTGACCTATTGGGACGAACTGGTCGAGTTGATGGACTGGACCCAGACCAACGTGCATTCGACCTTCGGCGTCTGCTGGGGCGGTATGGCGATGATGTATCATTTCCACGGGATTCAGAAACATATTCTGAACGCCAAGGCCTTCGGCTGCTTCGATCACAAGAATCTGGACCCCTCCTCGCCCTTCCTGAACGGCTTCTCGGATGGCTGCGTCATTCCTGTAAGCCGCTGGACAGAAGTACTGAGAGAGGAAATCAATGCGGTCGAGGGTCTGAAGATTTTGGTCGACTCCGACGACTCCGGCCCCTGTCTGATCGAGGATCCGGCGCATCGCGCGCTCTATATCTTCAACCATCTGGAATATGACAGCGGTACGCTGAAGGAAGAGTATGACCGCGACGTGCA
>JAHEFH010000125.1:0-7906 GCA_024640245.1 Paracoccaceae bacterium
ACATGACCTCGCAACCCACTGGTCCTCTGGCGGGCATGAAAGTGATCGAACTGGCCCATATCATGGCCGGGCCTGTCTGCGGGTTGATGCTGGCCGACATGGGCGCGGATGTAATAAAGGTTGAAAAGCCCGATGGCGACGATAGCCGGCGCTTCGTCCCGCCCGAAATCGAAGGCGAATCCGCCGCCTACATGATGATGAACCGCAACAAGCGCGGCCTGGCGCTGAACCTCAAGAAACCTGAGGCGGTGGAGGCCTTGAAGCGACTGTTAAAGACGGCGGATGTGGTGATCGAGAATTACCGCATGGGCACTATGGAAAAGCTTGGACTGGGATACGAAGAACTGCGCAAGATCAACCCGCGCCTGATCTATTGCGAGATTTCCGGCTTCGGGCGAACCGGCCCCTATGCGCAGCGCGGCGGTTTTGACCTGATCGCCCAAGGTATGTCAGGTTTGATGTCTATCACGGGCGAGGGGCCCGGGCGCCCGCCGGTCAAGCCGGGCGCGCCGATCTCCGACATTACAGCAGGTATTATAGGTGCCATGGGTGTCTCGGCTGCCTATGCAAGGGCTCTGCAAACCGGAGAAGGCCAGAAGGTTGACACTTCGCTGTTCGAGGCTGCGATCACATTGACTTACTGGCAGTCGGCGATCGCTTTCGCCACCGCCGCGGCGCCTGAGCCGCTTGGTTCGGCACATCCGTTGAACGCGCCCTATCAATCTTTCCAGACATCTGACGGCTGGATCAATGTCGGAGCCGCAAACCAGCGCAACTGGCTTCGTTTTCTGGACGTTATCGGAGCACCGGAACTGAACGACGACGAGCGTTTCGCCAGCAACCACGACCGGATACAGAATTTGCCTGCCTTGGTGAGCATCCTGAACGAAAAGCTACGCCACGAAACAACTCAAACCTGGCTGACCCGCATGGAAGAGGCAGGACTGCCAGCGGGGCCGGTTCTGGACATTCTGGAAATGCACGCCGATCCGCAGGCGCAGGCGCGCGACATGATCGTCGAGGTCGAGCACCCGAAGGCCGGTGCCGTCAAGACGCTCGGGCATCCGGTCAAGTTCACCGAAACCCCTGCCAGTATCCACCGCGCCGCGCCCATGCTGGGTCAGCATAGCCGTGAGGTGCTACGCGAAGCGGGCTATGAAGACGACGAAATAGAGGCAATGATCGCTTCGGGGGGCGTAATCGCCGCCTGAAGCCCAAGGCGGCCACTTGGTCGCCCGCCTGTCTAGGGGCTTGGAGTCTGGCGGCTCGGTTCGTTCCCGATTGAAAATGACAGACTTGAATGGCATTGGGTAAGGACGGGTTTTAGGCCGCCGCCGATATCCGGATAGAACATTGTGAGGGGTAGAAGAAAAGCTATGGCAAATCTTCTTTTTGATAACCTGCTTGGTGTGCATGAGAACGAGACCAAGCCTTTCCTGTATTTGCCGGATGGCGCAACGGTCACCTATCAGAGCTTTCTGGAGAAGTCCGCCCGCATGGCAAATGCGCTGGTGGACCTCGGTCTTTCCATCGGCGATCGCGTGGCAGTGCAGGTCGAAAAATCGCCCGAGGCGCTGGCGCTTTACGCGGCATGTCTGCAGGCCGGACTGATCTTTTTACCCTTGAACACAGCGTATACAATTGATGAACTAAGCTATTTCATCGAAAACAGCGGAGCATCGCTGGTTGTCTGCGATGGGGGAAAGGTCGATGACCTGAAAGCAGTCGCGAACCGTTTCGGCGCGCGAATGGAAAGCTTGAACGCCGACGGCGGCGGTTCTTTTGCCGATCGCGCCCGCACGATGCCGGCGCAGTTTGAAACCGTGGATCGCGAGGCCGGGGACCTCGCCGTTTTCCTTTATACGTCGGGCACGACGGGACGATCCAAAGGAGCCATGCTGACGCATGAAAACATCCTGTCGAATGCCCGGGTACTGGTGCAGGAATGGCGCTTTACGCCCGAAGACGTGCTTTTGCACGCGCTGCCGATCTTCCATGCCCATGGATTGTTCGTTGCGGCGAATGTGGTGCTTGCGTCTGGTGGAAGCATGATCTTCTTGCCAAAATTCGACCTTGACCAAATTATCGACTGGCTACCGCGGGCAACGACAATGATGGGTGTGCCGACCTTCTACACGCGGCTTCTGGGCGATGCGCGTTTTACTGAAGAGCTTGTCGCTCACATGCGCCTGTTCGTATCGGGCTCGGCGCCGTTGCTGGCGGATACGCACGAGCAGTTCGAAAAGCGCACCGGCCACCGTATACTAGAGCGTTACGGTATGACCGAGACTAGCATGAATACCTCGAACCCCTATGACGGAGAGCGGCGCGCCGGAACGGTCGGCTTTCCTTTGCCGGGGGTGGAGCTGAAGGTGACTAACCCCGAGAGCGGCGAGACACTGCCTGACGGTCAGGTGGGCCAGATCGAGGTGCGTGGGCCGAATGTATTCAAGGGCTATTGGCAGATGCCCGAAAAGACCGCCGAAGAACTTCGCGCGGACGGGTTTTTCATCACCGGAGATCTGGGAAAGATCGACGCGGGCGGATACGTCCACATCATCGGTCGCAACAAGGATTTGATCATCTCGGGCGGTTACAACGTCTATCCGAAAGAAATCGAGCTTTTTCTGGACGGGCAGCCCGGTGTCCTGGAGAGTGCCGTCGTTGGCGTACCGCATCCGGATTTCGGCGAAACGGTGCTCGGAATACTTATCCCGCAGCCGGACTCGCAGCCTGATCTGGAGGCCATCATGGAGAGGGCCAAATCGGCGTTGGCGCGGTTCAAGCACCCTCGAAAGCTGGTCCTTATGCGCGAATTGCCTCGCAACACAATGGGCAAGGTGCAGAAAAATATACTGCGCGAGCAGTACAAAGGCGCATACGAAATCTAGGTCGCGTTCAGGCTGGCCAATGCATCGCCAGTCGAAATCCGGTCGATAGTGGCAGGGTCGTAGACAGTGTCGCCGAGTGTCCATTGGGGGTTCCGTTGCTATCCCAAACTTTTCCGAGGGCATTGTTTGACAAGGACGCAAGGCTTTCGTTTCCCTTAGTTCCGCAGGATTGTTAAAATATACTCCCTCCATGGCGTAAGCGGATTGGCAAAGAAATCATTCTTCTCCGGCTAGGCCTCCCCTGATCGCCTGGTTGAAATTCTTTTTGAGAAACTTCTTTGTGCAACTTATTTTTTCAACTACGCTTTGGGTCTGGGAGGATTAAAAATGAAAATGAAATCAATATTAATTGGCGCGACATTTGCTTTTAGCTTCGCATTTTCGGGGGCTGTAGCTGCCCAAGACTGCCCGCGCGGCACATTGGATGTTCGCTTTTGTGACGTGGATGGCGATCTCATAGCGGATATTCCAACTGACGCCGGCGCTCTGGTTGATCCAGACACGCTGGTTTTCACATTCACGCCAGTCGAAGACCCTGCCGTTTATGCTTCGGTATGGGCAGAGTTTTTGGATCACCTTGCTGAGGTGACTGGCAAGAAAGTCCAGTTTTTTCCGGTTCAGTCCAACGCGGCCCAAATCGAGGCCATGCGGTCGGGCCGACTGCATATCGCTGGCTTCAACACAGGTTCGAACCCCTTGGCTGTAAACTGTGCGGGTTTCCGTCCATTCACGATTATGGCGTCACTTGACGGGCAATTTGGATACGAGATGGAGATTCTCACCTATCCGGGTTCGGGAATCGAGAAAGTCGAAGACATAAAAGGTCGCCAACTGGCTTTCACATCGCCGACGTCCAATTCGGGTTTCAAAGCGCCAAGCGCGATTTTGAAAAGCGAATATGACATGATTCCGGACCGGGATTTTGAGCCTGTGTTTTCCGGCAAGCACGACAACTCCATCATGGGTGTTGCGAACCAGGATTATCCCGCTGCCTCAATTGCAAACTCTGTTCTGGCTCGGATGATCAGCCGTGGCGAATTGAAGGCCGAAGATGTGAAGTCTATCTACAAGTCGCAAACATTCCCGACCACGGGCTTTGGAACCGTTTACAACTTGACCCCCGAGCTTCAGGCCAAAATTCAAGAAGCTTTCTTCAGTTTCAATTGGGATGGAACGGCTCTTCAAGCCGAGTTCGAGAAATCGAATGAAGGTAAGTTCCTTCCGATGACCTACAAGGAATTCTGGGACGTCATTCGTAAGATTGATGCCGCCAACGACGTTTCCTATTCTTGCAGTTAATACAATCAAAAATCTGTCGGGCCCCGTAATCGCGGGGCTCGATGCGAATTATAACCCTTTAAAGGGGAAGAAATGCTGCGTCTAAACAAATTGACGAAAATTTATAAAACCGGAGACAAAGCGCTTAACGCGGTTGATCTGGAGGTGCCGAAAGGACAGGTCCTTGCTTTGATCGGGCCGTCGGGCGCAGGTAAATCCACGTTGATCCGGTGTATCAATCGGCTTGTGGAACCTACTTCCGGCGCGGTTGTCCTGGGGGATGTGGATTTGACCAGGTTGGGGTCGAGGCGTCTGCGGCGTGAACGCCGTCGCATGGGCATGATATTTCAGGAATATGCGCTGGTCGAGCGCCTGACGGTGATGGAGAATGTCCTGTCCGGCCGCCTTGGGTATGTCGGCCTCTTCAGGAGCGTTTTCCGGCAATTTCCGCAAAAGGATGTGGACGAGGCGTTCCGCCTGCTTGATCGTGTGGGATTGGCCCATATGGCGGACAAACGTGCGGATGAATTGTCAGGCGGGCAACGCCAAAGGATCGGCATTTGCCGCGCTCTTATACAAAATCCGGCATTGTTGCTGGTTGATGAACCGACTGCCTCACTCGACCCGAAAACATCGCGCCAGATCATGCGTCTGATTACGGAACTGTGTCTGGAACGCGAACTCGCGGCGATCGTTAATATTCATGATGTCGCCCTAGCCCAAATGTTCGTGCAACGCATTGTCGGCCTTGAAAGGGGGGGCATTGTGTTCGATGGTCCACCGAGTGATCTGACAGAAGACGTGCTGACCCGCATTTACGGCGAGGAGGACTGGTCGGAGACAATCCAGAAACTGGATGTTGAAGAGGATGCCGCGTAGTGGAGTTCGCTCTCGAATCCAGAATCGGTCAGCCGTGGAAGCGCCCAAAATTCATCAAGTCTCCGGTTGTCAGGTGGCTGATGATAGTAGCTGCGATAGCCTATTTGATAGCGGCCATGTATTCAATCGAGGTCAATTGGGCGCGTGTCTACAGGGGGCTGGACCGAGGCTGGCAGTTCGTGCTTGCGTTCGTCAGTCCTGATTTCGGTTCGCGGGCCCACGATATTCGTGTCGGACTTACCGAAAGCGCTGTCATGACAATTGCTTCTACGGTTGTTGGCATCGCAATTTCCATTCCAATCGGGCTGGGTGCCGCACGAAATATCTCGATTCTGCCGGTTTACCTAACATGTCGTTCAATCATTGCCGTCTCGCGTGCGCTCAACGAAATCGTTGTAGCAATTTTGTTGGTAGCAATTTTCGGATTTGGTCCGTTGGCCGGATTTATTACGCTGAGTTTCGCGACCATTGGATTCTTGTCCAAACTGCTCGCAGAAGAGATTGAGGATATGGAAAAAGTCCAAGCAGAGGCGGTGCGTTCCACGGGAGCAAGCTGGCTTCAGCGTTATGTGTACGGGATACATCCTCAGGTCGTGCCACGGCTTGTAGGCCTTTCCATGTACCGTTTGGACATCAATTTTCGCGAAAGCGCGGTCCTTGGTATCGTTGGTGCCGGCGGTATTGGTGCCACGCTGAATACGGCATTTGATAGATACGAATTTGACACTGCCGCAGCAATTCTGCTCGTAATCATCGCTGCGGTGATGGTGCTGGAGTACGTGTCTGGAATGATAAGGGCCAAGGTGCAGTAATGGTGGTATCCACAAAAAACGGGCTGAAGGTTTGGCAGCGACGCGACCGCAAATACCAACTGATATCCTGGGCCGTATTATTGATCGGCACAGCAATTTTCGTCTGGTGCTGGCAAGAGATTTCCCGTTCTACAACATGGGCGTTCTTCTGGGATGCACCCCGGATCGCCGCAGACATCGGCTCGCGTGCTATGCCGCCGAGGTGGGAGTATATATTCACCCTTTGGGAGCCGCTCTGGGACACGCTGAATATAGCGACCCTTGGGACAATTCTGGCGCTTATGATGGCAGTCCCCGTTGCCTTCGCCGCAGCAAGAAACACGACACCTTCCGCCTATTTTATCCGGCCGGTCGCTTTGCTGATTATCGTTTCAACGCGGTCGATCAACTCTTTGATTTGGGCTCTGTTGTTGGTGAAGATTATTGGACCCGGCGTAATGGCCGGCCTGATTGCGATTGCTATCCGGTCGATCGGTTTCTGCGCAAAGCTACTTTATGAGGCCATCGAAGAAATCGATGAAAAACAAGTGGAAGCAATCGAAGCGACCGGGGCAGGGCGTTGGCAGATAATGGTTTATGGAATTCTCCCGCAAATCATGCCGGCTCTTGCGGGCATCTCAGTTTTTCGTTGGGACATCAATTTGCGGGAATCGACGGTTTTGGGACTGGTTGGCGCCGGCGGTATTGGACTTCAGTTGCAGGGGTCGCTGAATACTTTGGCTTGGCCACAGGTCTCGCTGATCCTGCTGGTGATTCTGGCCGCTGTTTTGGTTTCCGAGTGGGTGTCTGCCAAGGTTCGGGGCGCGATAATTTGAATATGGAAGAGGCTTTTGCGGCCTACGAGGCTGCGCGCCATCGCTTGCCCTCTGTAAATCGCAACGCTCCGTGCGCGCGTCGCTCCAATCTTGATGCAATCGCGGACGAGATCGATGTGTTCCTTTTGGATGCCTTCGGAGTGCTCAATATCGGGGAAACCGCGATTGAAGGCGTGCCTGAAAGAGTGGCCGGCCTGCAAAAGGCGGGCAAGCGTGTGCTGGTGGTCTCAAATGCCGCTGGAGCACCGCATTCCGACCTAATGGCCAAATATGCCCGCCTTGGTTATGACTTCCCGCCCGAGGATGTGATAACCAGCCGTAAAACTATACTTCACGCGCTCAAATCCGAGCCGATGCGACAGTGGGGCCTGATGGCTTCGGAGCAGCTCGGACGTGAAGATATCGAGCACCTTGATATAACCTATTTGGCCGAAGATCCGGCCGCCTACGACGCTGCCGAGGGGTTCCTGATGCTTGGCAGCGCTGCGTGGACTGATGGTCGCCAGGCTTTGCTTGAGAATTCGCTTTCCCGAAGACAACGACCGGTCTTCGTCGGGAACCCCGATATCGTCGCGCCGCGCGAACACGGGTTTTCCGTTGAGCCGGGTAGCTATGCCCATCGCTTGGCTGATCGCACAGGTGTCATACCTCGCTTTTTCGGAAAGCCTTTTCAAAACATCTTTGAACTGGCCTTTGACCGGCTGAGCGAAAGTGTTGATCCGTCACGCATCGCCATGGTGGGCGACAGCTTGCACACGGACGTTCTGGGAGGCCACGCAGCAGGGATCAAATCGGTCTTGATAGCCGGATATGGGTTTTTCGCCGGAAACGACGTTGATGACGCAATCAGAACCTCGGGCATAAAACCAGACTTTGTCCTTGATCGACCTTAGTTTCATCCTGCCAAATCCATATGCTATCAGCGATAGTTCTCTCAGGAAAATTATTGTCGGAAACGGGATCTGTTTTGATCCAGAAAGGACCAAAGACGCGCGCAGCTATCTGCCCACCTGGAAGCGTCGCTGGTCACGGATGAAAAGTTCATCAGAAATCTTAGTTTCATATTAAACCGATTAGGGCCGATCAGCTTCCGGGTAGTCGAAGTGAATTCAATACAGTCCGCTAATTTGATACACTCTCCTTAAAATGGGAGTATCAATTAGTGAGGCATGATCACTTGATTAACAACTTTGCCCTTTTATTGCCAAAATATGCTTTTAAGACAATGTAA
>JAHEFH010000125.1:7916-8378 GCA_024640245.1 Paracoccaceae bacterium
GAGAAACAATCAAGGTGTGAGCGCTCCAAATTTATGAATTTTTGCCGAAAAAGGCCTGATCTTGAAAATAAAAAATTACTTCACAGACGATGAGGGCGGTGCGGTCACGGTTGATTGGGTTGTGCTTACTGCCACTATTGTCCTCATTGCGGCTGCAGTTATTTCATCAATCTCAAGCGGTGTTCGTGATTTATCTGGCGCAATTAACGGGAGTCTCGAAATTGCCGCAGTCGACCTAAGAGGCAATCCCCCTAATACTAGGATCAGTGCTGTGGCACTTTTTTAATTTGGGTATAGAAGAATAACTGAACAGTCAAAGAGACGCATGGCTCTCGGCACGCCTGGCAGTGGACGCCCTCGCTCCGGATGGTTATGAATTTGATCCCAACTTAACAACAACGCGGTATGTCGATAACGGAACCGTCTACCCAATTTATGTTTCGGATGACGGATTGTCTTACA
>JAHEFH010000126.1 GCA_024640245.1 Paracoccaceae bacterium
TGGTCGCGCAGCGCGAACAGCTTTTCCTTCGGCGCGTCAACGGGCGTATATTTCCGCTCCGGCGCAAAGGGAAATTTGGCGGCGGGTCCGAACACATGGCAATGTGCGTCCACCGCTCCTGCCGGAGGTTTGAAGTCCGGCACCTTGGGATTGGGGTGGAATGGGCGGTATTCGTCTGTCATTAATTTGCCTCCGATACAGCGCTGACCGGAGGTGCAGGGAATACATATCCATCCATGAGTTTGCGCGCAGTGCGTAAAACTTCTGCCCGGGCGACCAGCCCGTGCACGTCCAGATAGCCGACAACCGTAAGTTCACCCGTCGGATGCTCAATGGACAGGTCTTTCTGCTCGCCGTCGGGAATTACGGCCAGATCACTTCCGACAGCGCCAGAAGTAAGACAGGCGGTCGCAACGCTGACAGCGCCCAGAACACCGATAGTCTTGTGACAGCGATGCGGAATAAAAGTCCGCGTTGAAATCGCGCCGCCAGACCGCGGCGCGCTGATCATAGTCATTTTCGGCACCGACTTTTCGCTTACGTCGCCAAGATTCATCATTGGGCCGGCCTTCAGCCGGATGGCCTCCAGCCGCGATCGCAACTGTTCGTTCGCTTCCAGTTCCGCCGGGTTTTCGGCCCCCGAAATTCCCATGTCCGAGGCCCGCAGGATGACGCAGGGCATGCCGTTGTCGATGCAAGTCACTTCAGTGCCGTCAATTACATCGCTTGCATTGCCGGTGGGCAGTAATGCGCCACAAGTGGACCCGGCGGTATCCTTGAACAGGATCGGAACCGGTGCCGAGTGCCCAGGAACACCGTCGATCCGCGCCGCGCCGACATAATCGACGATACCACCCGGAGTGTTCACACGCGCCACGGCGATCTGTCCGGTGTTTTCCATATAGATCGTGACCGGCGTTTCGCCGTCCTGCGCCTTGACCAGACCGCGCTCGATGGCGAACGGTCCGATACCGGCTAGGATATTGCCGCAGTTCTGTGCGTCCGTGACAATCGCCTGATCGACGAAAACCTGCAAAAACAGGTAGTCGACATCAACGCCGTCGCGCTGTGACGGGGCCACGACACCGACCTTCGAGGTCAGCGGATCGGCCCCGCCCATTCCGTCAATCTGGCGCGGATCAGGAGAGCCCATCACGCCCAGTAAAAATGCGTCGCGCGCCACGACGTCGTCCGGCAAATCGGAGGCGAGGAAATAGCCGCCTTTCGACGTCCCCCCACGCATCCACATGCACCGAATTCCATCAGACATATTTAAGGCCTTTTTCAGCCAGCCTTGGTCGCATGTTGTAGATATCCAGACCCAGTTCGCCCGACGACAGGCGCGCGCGTTTGCCTTCTTCGGCATCCATACGTGCTTGTGCGGCAGCCATGACGGCCTCTTCATTGCCGAGCGGAACGACGCAGACGCCATCGTCATCTGCAACGATGATATCACCGGGATTTACAGCCGCACCGGCGCAGACGATGGGTACGTTCACGCTGCCTATTGTCTCTTTTACCGTGCCCTGTGCCGATACGGCTGTCGACCAGGTGCCGAATCCCATTTCGCGCAGATCGCGGGTATCGCGGACGCCTGCATCGATGACGATCGCGGTACAGCCACGGGCCTTGGCCGAGGTCGCCAGAAGGTCGCCGAAATAACCCATGTCGCAAGGCGCGGTCGGCGCGAGCACCATGATGTCGCCGGCCTGCAATTGCTCGATGGCAACATGGATCATCCAGTTATCACCCGGTGCAGCCGAGATCGTGACCGCGGGGCCGGCGATTGAAAGTCCTTGCTGGATCGGGCGCATATTGGCGTGCATCAGTCCGGTCCGGCCTTGCGCCTCGTGGACGTTCGCCACGCCCGCCGCGCCCAGACGCTTGATGATGTCGGGATTTGCGCGATTGATTTCCTGAACAACTACATGCATTTCAATGTTCCTTTTTGACTGGCGGCGTTCCGTGCGTATGGAACGTTTCAATCGTTTTCAGTCCCCAGGCCTGTCCTTTCTTGCGGTCCGCCTCGGTCCAGACGACCGGCTCCCAGTCGGGTGCAAGGATCAGGCGGGCGCCGGCATTTGCCAGTTCCACCCTGTTGCCGGCCGGCTCCCAGACATACAGGAAGAACGTCCCCTGAATGGCGTGCTTGTGCGGTCCTGTCTCGATATGGACGCCGTTTTCAAGGAAGATATCGGCGGCCCGCAGAATGTCCTCGCGCTGGTCGGTTGCATAGGTCACGTGGTGGAAACGTCCGTTTCCTCCGCCATGTTCCTCGGTGCAGGCCAGATCGTAAGTCTTGTTGTTTACGGTGAACCAGCACCCACCCAGACGTCCGTTGTCGAGCTGGATCATTTCGGTCACTTTGGATCCCAGACAGGTCTCCATGAATTCACGGAATTCGGTGACGTCCTTGGACAGCAGGTTCAGATGGTCGAGCCGCCTCGGGCAGGCACCACGCCCGTGGAATCGCTGCGCCACATTTTTTAGGGCAGGCTTTTCCTCCGGCGGTGGGACATAGCGGTTCGTGTCCCAATAAATCTCGAACACATGGCCGAACGGATCTTCGAACCGGAAGGCCCGCCCGTGTCCGAGGTCGCCCTCGACCCAGCCCAGAGTCTTAAACCGGCTTGCCTCGATAGCCGCGACGCGCCGCTCCAGCGCTTCTTCCGAGGATGCCCGATAAGCAATGTGACCTACGCCGGTCGTTTCATGGCGTGTTAGTTTGAGAGTATGGAATTCATAATCATCCCATGCGCGCAGGTATGCGCTGGTCTCGTCCTGCGCGGTCAGCGTCAACCCGTAAACGCGGGTGAAGAAATCGAGACTTTCGTCGTACTTGTCCGTGTAGACCTCAACATGTCCCAAATGTGCAATGTCGCTCATAGCTCATCCACTGTTCGCGGGAATATCGACTGGAAGCCTTCGGCATACTTGCAGTCACGTCCGCCGGACTGACCGCCAGAGTTGCGCTTGAAGTGGTTCGCGCGTTGCTGCGCGACGCGAGTGTAGAAATCCCAGAGATGCTCTTGCCCCTGCATGCACTCGATAGCGGCGCGCTTCTTGTCCCAGACCTGCGTAATGTCCAGGAACGTGTCCGGCTTCCAGCCCATCTGTTCGGTCTGATGCGGTTCGAACAGGTACAACTGCGGCGCTCCCAATACTTTTTCGCCGGGGTTGTGCCCCCAGCCCTGAGCTATCATCCGGCATTCCAGAGCCACCTGCGTCGCATACATGTGATCGGTATTGTAGGGATCGTATGTCGAGTGGCAGAGCATGAAATTCGGCTGCACCTTACGGATAACGTCAACCAGTCTGAATTTCGCATCACGGCCCATTTCCAGCGGGTAATCGCCCAGGTCGAAGAACTGGATGTCATGGACATCGAGTGCCTTGGCTGCATTTTCAGCTTCGACCCTGCGGGCAGCCTTGACCTTTTCGAGCGTCATGTCCTGCTGCTTCCACAGCTTTGCACTTTCGCCTCTTTCACCATAGGAAAGGCAAACGACCGTCACGTCATAACCGCGGCTCTGATGCAAGGCGATCGCCCCGCCGCAGCGCCAGACGAAATCAGCAGAATGCGCGGAAATCACCAGCGCTGATTTTGAGTCCGACATGGATTTCTCCCCCTTTTCAAGCTTTCTCGCAGAATGCCATGAAAGTGCGCGATTCTTCTATTTCAAAGAAGCGTAAACCTGATAAGTTTTTGATATAGACATCGGATTGCAGAAGGTAGCGTAACTTTGGATGCAACGAATTTGAACTTGCGGCATCTGCGTGCATTCCACGAGGTTGGCACATGCGGCAGGCTCTCCCTTGCGGCAGAGAAAATCAACTTTTCGCAACCGGCAATTACCCAGGCTATCGCCAAACTTGAAACGGTCATTGGCTACCAACTGTTCATCCGTCGTCCCACGGGCATGTTCCTGACAGCAGAGGGAGAATTGTTTTACATCCGGACGGGCCGCGCGCTTGCGCTGCTGAAAGACGGCAGCGATCACGTCGTCCAAAGTCGGAAGGCCAAGGCGGTCGGAAGGGACAGGGCGTTTTATCGTCAAATAACAAGTACGCATTTGCGGTCTCTGATTGCGATCGGTCGGCACAAGAGCTTCTCGCATGCGGCGCGCGAAACGGGAACGTCGCAACCGTCGCTGCACAGGGCGGCACGGGAACTGGAGCAGATGTCCGCCGTGGAGTTCTATATCAAGACCCCGCAAGGCATAACCCTCGGCAAACCGGCGGCAGAGCTTGCCCGTTTCGCGCAACTCGCATTCTCGGAACTCCGGCAAGGTCTGGACGAAATTATCGCATTGCACGGAACCGACACCTCTATCCTGACCTTCGGCACCCTACCCCTTGCCCGCAGTTTCATCCTTCCAAAGGCCATCAACCGGATTACAATCGAGAGACCCAACCTGACCATCAAGGTCATTGACGGTCCCTACCCCGACCAGTTGAATGCTCTGCGACACGGTGAAATCGATTTTCTGCTCGGCGCGCTTCGTGAACCGGCCCCTTTCAGCGATGTTCGCGAAGAAACACTATTCGAGGATAATCTCGCCGTCATTGCCCGAACCGGGCATCCGCTGTCAGAGCGCACCGACGTATCCTATTCCGACCTGCTGCAATTCCCGTGGGTCGTACCCCGCCCCGGAACGCCAACTCGTCATCATTTCGACAAAGTGCTTTCCGGGTCAGAATCCGCGCAGGAAACACAGATAATCGAGTCTAGTTCTCTCGTCCTGATAAGGGGCCTGTTGCTCGGCAGTAACCGGCTGACACTTTTGTCCCGTCAACAGGTGTTGACCGAGCTCGAGCAGAACCAACTATGCATCTTGCCCCTCAAGCTGCGCGACACCGAGCGCGCCATCGGTTTCACTATGCGCCGCAACTGGCAGCCGACAGGTACCCAGAAGCTCCTCATGGATTTGATAAGAGAGGTCTCCTCCACGCCGGTTCGCTAGGACGACCCTGTTGGAATTCATCCAGCGAAAACCGCAGAAAGGGTAACCTCAGACTTCGCGAACAGCCCTGACAGGCGCTCAAAGAATGCAATTGCCTCACGAAATCACAAAACCTCTGGATTGATCATATGGATCGGATTTCCGTCCCTGTAGGCAACAACCTGGTCGAAGATATCGGAAAATTGCAATTCGAACTCGTCTTCGGTGACAAATCCGATATGCGGGGTAGCGGTCAACCTCGGATGGTTGGCCAGAGGATCATCGGGCCAGGTAATCGGCTCTTTGTCGAACACGTCGATCGCTGCCGCGCCCGGACGACCGGCATCGAGTGCTTTCAACAACGCGCCCGTTTCGATCAGCCCCGCTCGCGACGTGTTGACGAACAAAGCGTCGTCCCGCATTCCGGCCAAGTCAGCGGCGGTGATGATCCCCTTCGTTTCGGGCTTGAGGCGAACATGGACGCTCACGACATCGGGCTTCGAAAAGAACGCTTCCCGGTTGACGGCGACTGTCGCCCCATCCGCGAGCGCGCGTTCGCGACCGGCTTCGGATCCCCACCAGACAATGTTCATTCCGAAGGCTTCGGCATATCCGGCAACCGTCTTGGCAATCCGGCCGTAGCCATAGAGGCCGAGGGTGCGGCCATGCAATGTCTTGCCGACACCGATTTGCCAGTTGCCGGATTTAAGGCTCTGCATTTGTTGCGGAATTTGGCGCATCGCGGCCAATATCAACGCCCAGGTATGTTCTGCGGCCGCATAGGAGGGCGTTCCGGCGTGCATATTAGAACAAAGCAGAACGCCATTACGCGTACATCCCTCGACGTCGACATGGGGATAGACGCTGCGCTGACTGATAAGTTTCAGCTTCGGCAACCGGTCCAGAAGGTCGCCCGAAATCTTCGTGCGTTCCCGGAAAAGGACGATCGCGTCGAAGTCCTTCAGCCTCTCTGCCAGGGCATCCGTATCCTGAACATGGTCCGTGAAAACGGTAACGTCGATGCCGTCCAGTTTGCTAAAGCATGGCAAGCCTTTGAGTGTATCGAACCAGTCATCGAGAATTGCCAGTTTCATCAGCTTTCCACCCTGTTTCCCCGCACCGGTGTCCTCGGTGTCGGAATGAAAAATTCCGCATCCAGATCCCGCAAGGCACTTGCCACTCTGGATCGCTCTGCCAACAAATAATTGAATTGCGCGTCACAGCCGGAAATCGGCGTTGGATAGGATAAAATCTCTGCCGCGAGTTCCTGCCGTGCCGCATTCAGCGCCTTCTGCGCCGTCTTTATCGACGCCCTGAAATCACTTTTCATGATCCTGACTCCCTTAGATTGGTATAGCTTTGAAACCATCAATTCAAATTTGAATCAAACCCTATCACTGCCCTCAACAGGACAGCACCAGAAAGGCGATATGCGCAAGCCCAAGATCATTCCGCCGTTTCACGCGCCGCAACCCGCGGCTTCTGCGCTTCGGCGACAAGAGCCGCGAGGCGGTAGAAGCCGTGAACCATTTTTGTGAACGGCAACAGCAGGAAAAACGCCAGCACCGACGAAAGATGAAGGGCCAGCAGTCCTGGAACCAAGCTGCTGCCTGTTGCCGCATAAAGCACCAGACCGGTCAGCGACACGAGGAACAGCAGCAGCACGAATGCCATCTCTCCGCCCCAAACCCTTTTCGATCCCAGCGAGGCGTCAGCGCGCGTTTTCAATACCGCAAGGCCAAGCGTCCCTATGCACAGCAGAATGCCACCCGGCACACCTAGCAATTTCGGCAGGCTGAAAAAGCCGTAGGGTGCTTCCATCGCGAACAGATAATGCATCACCGTCGCAGAACTGGTGGCGGCAAAACACAGCAGAAAGCCGTACATGGTCGCCTGATGCAACAATCGCCTCGTATCGGAATAGCGGTCCTCGAGTTCGAAGTTACAGCCCTGCCCCTGCCCGCCATCGAGGTTTTTGAGCACGGCGGCAGACTTGGCTGCGGCGATCAGGTCGGCCATGTGCACCTTGTGGCCGCCAACCTCGCGCCAATAGCTGCGCAATCCAAAGGTGACAGAGGCAAGCGGTAGCAGGAACGCGGGCGCGAAGATCGCGACCATTGCGCTGTGGGAAAGGACCGCGTAGAAGCCCGTTCCGCTTTCGGGCCGCAACGCCGACAAAATCCATAAAATGACCAGCAGACAGGCCACCAAAGCGCCGGCAATCGCCAGACCTTTTTCGTGGAATGTCTTCGCAAATGGCTGCGGCCAGGCGTGACGTTCCCAACTGTCCTGCCGAACGTCTGCCAGCGCAGCCGGCAAGTTCAGGGCAAATTCGTGCGGTTCGGTATATTGGCACGAATAATAACACCCCCGACAGTTATGACACAGGTTCGCCAAATGGGTGATGTCGCCATCGGCAAAAGCCTTCTGCCGTGTCATCGCAGGGAAAACCGAACAGAAACCCTCGCAATAACGGCAGGCGTTGCAAATCTCGATTTGGCGGCGCGCTTCCTGAATAAGCTCAGTTGTTGACATAGTCGGCTGCCTCCTGCCCTGCGATGCGTCCAAAAACGGTTCCGATAGTCATTCCGAAACCAGCCAGATAACCCTGTCCCAAAATCGATCCGGCCATGATCTCGCCCGCGGCCCAGACATTTTGCAAGGGACCTTTCGGCGTCTGAACCCGTGCTGTCTCTGATACTTTCAGGCCCAGATAGGTAAATGTCACGCCGGGCCGAAGCTGATAGCCATAGTAGGGCGGCGTATCGATCGGTCTGGCCCAGTTGGTTTTGGGCGGTTCGATCCCTTCCGTTGCGACACCGTCCAAGGTCGTCGGATGAAAAACGCCGGGTCGGCAGGCTGCATTGAATCCCTCGACCGTCTTTTCCAGTTTTGCTCCGTCGATCCCCATCTGTGCACCCAGATCGGCGATCGTATCGGCCTTGTTAGGCGGAAAGACCGAGGGCATGAACAAGTCGATCGACTTGGAATCGATGATGGAATACCCGACCTGATCGGGTTGCCCCGCGACCAGCCTGCCCCAGATCGCATAGCGCTTTGGCCAGACATCCTCGCCCTCGTCATAGAACCGGTCGCCGTCGCGGTTCACCACGATGGAGAACGGCACGCAATCAAGCCGGGTCACGATGCCGCCGTCGTACTTGGGTGCACGCCCGTCGATTGCGACCGCATGGCACTGGGTCGGGTCGCCGACGCTTTCGCAACCCTGATCGAGCATGTCGCGCAGCAC
>JAHEFH010000127.1 GCA_024640245.1 Paracoccaceae bacterium
CCATAGGCGAAACCGGTGATATTCTCGGCACCGTCCTCACCTACGATCAGGATATCGTGCTCGCGATAGCCGCCCGCGCCGGGAGTGCCCTCCGGGATCCAGAGCATCGGCTCCATAGAGACCACCATGCCGGGTTCAAGCACTGTGTCGATATCCTCGCGCAGTTCCAGCCCAGCTTCGCGGCCATAATAATGGCTCAGCACGCCGAAGGAATGTCCGTAGCCGAAGGAGCGGTACTGCAACAGGCCTTCATCGGCCAGAAACTGGTTCAGCTCTGCACAGATCGCGGAACAGGAAATGCCGGGCTTGATCAGCGACAGGCCCAGTTCGTGCGTCGCGACGTTGGCCTGCCACATCTTCAGGCTGGCCGCGTCCGGTTCGCCCAGAAACAGTGTGCGCTCCAGCGCGGTGTAGTAAGCGGAAATCATCGGGAAGGTGTTCAGGCTCAGGATATCGCCCTTTTGCAGCTTCCGTGTAGTAACCGGATTATGCGCGCCATCGGTGTTCAGGCCTGACTGGAACCAGACCCAGCTATCGCGCAACTCGCTGTTCGGATGGGACCGGGCAATTTCCGTTTCCATCGCGTCGCGGCCGGCCATAGCCACCTCGATTTCGGTCGCGCCCTCGCGGATCGCCGCGCGGATCGCGTCGCCGCCATGGTCGGCAATGCGCGCGCCTTCACGGATCAGGGCAATTTCTTCGGCCGATTTCTTCATGCGCAACGCCATTGTCGCCGCCGCGATATCCACGGTTTCCGGGTTGTCGAGCATCGCGCCCAACTTGCTTCTGGCGGCAAGCGTCAGGTGGTCCTCTTCGATCCCGAGCCGTTTCGGCGCACCGATCAGGCTGCGTACCGCACGCCAGTAGTTGTCACGTTTCCAGTCGGTATAGATCACGTTGTCGCCGACCGAACGCCGCCACGGCTGTCCCGCGTCGATATTGGCCGAGACCGTCGTGCAGGCGTCCTGCGTTACCACGCAGGCATATGGCCGGCCAAAGCTGCAATAGAGGAAGCCGGAATAATAGGCGATGTTGTGCATCGAGGTCAGAAGAACGGCGGGCAGGTCTTTATCCGCCATCACCTTGCGCAGGCGCGCAAGCCTGCCTGCGTATTCGGCTTGCGAAAACGGCAGCGGGGCTTTCTCGCCATTGTGGCAAGTGAAAAATTCGG
Source organism: Paracoccaceae bacterium (assembly GCA_024640245.1). GTDB lineage: Bacteria > Pseudomonadota > Alphaproteobacteria > Rhodobacterales > Rhodobacteraceae > Amylibacter. The sequence goes on from JAHEFH010000127.1 coordinate 1,172, forward strand.
GTCTTTCTTGGGTCTTGAACATGAATTATCCTCATCGATTGCCGGACGCAAACCGCCCGGCGGTTGATCCGGGCGTGCAGGATAAAAAAACTTGTCTGGGATGCGCTGTGCGCGATCAGGATCGACGACGCCATCGCGACCCGTGGCTCTCTAATAATTCCGGAATTTGCGCCTGTCAATTCTGCTGATGCGCCTCAGACCCGTTTCAGCACGGCTCCGGGATTCATGATCCCGGCCGGGTCGAGCGCCGCCTTGATCGCGCGCATCGCTGCGAGCTTCGCAGGATCGCCGTATTTCTCAAGATCGGCGGTTTTCAATCGCCCGATGCCATGTTCCGCCGAAACCGAGCCCCCATAAGAATGCACAAGATCATGGATGGTTTCCTTGATCCTGCCGCGCAGGGCGACGTATTCGCCTGCGTCGTGGCCATCGGGCGGGAAGACGTTGTAGTGCAGGTTGCCGTCACCCAGATGCCCGAAACAGTTAACCCGGAAATCGCCGAGCTTGGCGAGGGCGGCAATGCCGTCGGGAATGAACGACGGAATGGTCGGGACAGGTACGGAAATGTCATGCGAAGACACCGACCCGATCCGGCGGTTCGCTTCGGGGATGTTCTCGCGCACCGCCCAGAATTCATCGCGTTGCCCGTCCGACTGCGCCAGCACCGCGTCCTGTATCAACTCCTGATCGACGGCCGATTCCAGCGCAATCATCATCCGGTTCGGCACATCGCTGTCCGTGCCCCCTGTCGCCTCGCACAACACGGACCATTCGGGCATTTCGGCAAAGGGCAGACGTACCTGCGGCATTTTTTCGGCCAGAAAATCCATGCCCTGCCGGTGCATCAGTTCGAAAGCGCTGATGGCACCGTCCATGTGGTCCTGCAGATGACCCAGCAACCGGATAGCCTGCGCCGGATTCTCGACCGCCGCGAATACGGTGGCATAGGCGCGCGGCTTCGGAAACAGTTTCAGGGCCGCAGCGGTGATGATGCCGAGCGTGCCTTCGGAGCCGATCAACAGGTGGCGCAGGTCATAGCCGGTGTTGTCCTTGCGCAGCCCGCTCAGCCCGTGCAGGACAGACCCGTCGGCCATCACCGCTTCGATCCCCAGACACAGATCGCGGGAATTGCCGTAGCGCAGCACCTGTACCCCGCCCGCGTTGGTCGCCAGATTGCCGCCGATGCGGCACGATGCCTCCGACGCAAGCGACAGCGGGAACATCCGGTCGGCATCCGATGCGGCGTCTTGAACGTCGGACAGGATCGCGCCCGCCTCGCAGATCAGAACGTTGTCGTCACTCCGAACTTCGCGGATCGCGTTCATCCTCTCCAGCGAAAGAATCAGCGCCACGGGCCCTTCGGACAGGATCTGCCCGCCGACCAGCCCCGTGCCGCCGCCATAGGGTACAATGCCGACGCGGTGTTGACCGCAGAGCCGGACGATCCGCGCAACCTCGTCGGTATTTCGGGGCTTGACGACAACGGTCGCGGCGCCCTTAAAGCGACCGCGGGGCTCTTCCAGAAAATCGGGCGTTGCGGGAAAAACCGAACCATCCGGCAGGGCATCGGTCAGCAGGGATGCAAAGACATCGTCGAGAGAGTTCAGGGTCATGGCCAGTCCGGAATTGTTCTGCTTCGACTAACCATAAGCCGGGATCGCTTTCAAGCGTTAGCCGGGGTCACCTGCCGCATAGGACGGCCGCATGACCTTGACGGTAGGCTTCAACGGCAGGGTATCACGGGATACGATGATGCCTTCCGGTCCCAGTTCCTCGATCACAAACTCGTCGCGCATCCCCGCCAGAAATTCGTCCAGTGTGTAGTTGCCCCACCAGTGCATCGGCAGAACGATCGAGGCGCGCACCCGTTTTAGCACCCTGATCATCGTCGGCAGGTCCAGTGTCATACCGCCGTCAACCGGCGCCATCACCACATCCAGACGCCCCATAATCGCATATTGCTCTTCCGACGGCTCATGGTGCAGATGCCCGAAATGACCGATGCACAGGCCGGCAACCTCGAAGATGAAAATCGAATTGCCGTCCGGCACCACACCGCCATAGCCGCGCCGGTCGGTGGTTACATTCCGGATCAACATCTCGCCCAGGTCCAGATCGATCTCTGCCGCCTTGCCGTTCCGACCCCATCCGCGTAGCACATGGGTCGTCGCCGGATTGGTATATTCGGTGAAATGGCTGGAATGGGAATTGTTCATGGTCACGATATCCGGTGGCTGGCCATCGCTGTCCAGCGCTCCGCCGCTATAATCGGTCACGACCGACAGGCCACCGTGAGTTTCCAACAGGTACATGGAATGGCCGACATAGGTAATTGCGACTTCGTCTTCGGCCAGCGACAGGCCGGCCAGACGCACCGGTACACCGTTGTCGGCAAGCGCGATACAGTGGCTGGGAATGCGCTGTGCCTGCGCGGCAAGCGGTAACAGGAACAGGGCGGCGAACAAGGCGAAAAGGCGGAACATGCGCGGCAATCCTCTGGCAGAACCAGAATATGCTAGCCGATTCGCCCGAATTTACCTAACCGGCATCAGTCTTGCCGCGCCGGTCCGCGCGCAGATTTGAATAGAGCACGTGGTTGCGCCAGCGTCCGGCGATCTGCAGGTAGCTCTGGGCCACGCCTTCGTATTTGAAACCGCTCTTTTCCAGCAACCCGCGCGACGGCTTGTTTTCAGGCAGACAGGCGGCTTCGATCCGGCTCAGGTCCAGTTCGGTAAAGGCGTAATGAACAAGCGCCATGATTGCCTCGGACATATAGCCCTGCCGCGCGTATTCCTGTCCGGTCCAGTACCCCAGCGTCGCACATTGCGACGGGCCGCGCCGGACATTGTCCAAAGTTACCGCCCCTAGCAGCGCCTGATCCGTCTGCCGGATCAGAAACAGGGGCAGGCCCTTGCCTTCTTCGTAGGTCTTGCGCGCCCAGAACACGCGGTTTGAAAATGCGCGTTTGGAAAAATGGTCCTCGGCCCAGACGGGCTCCCACGGGCGCAGGTATTCCGCGCCCTGGCGGCGCAGGCGGACCCATTCGCTGTGATCCTTGGTTTCAGGCAGGCGCAACATCAACCGATCGGACGGTATGACAAGTTGGGTGCGCTTCCTGAATATCGGGTTCATGCGGCGAGTTTCTCTGCAACCTCTTCGGCGCTGGGCGCCTCTGCGACCGGACCATAGAGCGCCAGCGCCGGCTTGTTTCGCGTACACAGTGCCGCGGCATAATCCTTGACGCCCTGAACCGTAACCGCATCGATCTTTTCAACGACCTCTTCAAGCGTCGGAACGCGATCCCAGATCGCCGTCATCCGCGCCAGCCGTTCACAGCGCGACGACGGGCTTTCCAGTCCCATCAGCATGCCGGCCTTCATCTGGGCACGGGCGCGGGCGACCTCTTCCTCGGTCATATCGTCGGCAGAGCGTCGCAACTCGGCGACCGTCAGGTTGGTCAGGTCGCGGATGTCGGCAGCGCTGGTCCCGGAATAGATCGTAAGCATGCCGGTATCGGCAAAGGCGCCTGCCTGCGCATAGATCGAATAGCACAGACCGCGTTTTTCGCGGATCTCCTGAAACAGCCGAGAGGACATGCCCCCACCCAGCGCCACAGAATGGATCTGCGCGGTATAGATGTCCGGATCGCGATAACCCGAAGCCTCGAGCGCCAACGAGAAGTGCGCCTGTTCCAGTTCCTTGACCACGCGGCGCTCGCCGCCGGAAAAGCTCGCGGTGGCCGGTTGCAGAGCGGGACGCCGCGCGATGCCGCCAAAAGTGCTCTCGGCGAATTTCACCAGCAAATCGTGATCGACTGCTCCGGCAGCGGCCAGAATCATCTGCTCCGGTCCGTAGAATTCGGTGACAAAGCCCTGCAAATCCTTGCGCGAAAAACCCCGCACCCGCTCGGCGGGGCCGAGGATCGTGCGGCCCAGCGGTTGATCAGGATAGGAGACCTCTTGCAGCCAGTCGAAGATGACGTCGTCCGGAGTGTCCAGCGACTGGCCGATTTCCTGCAGGATCACGCCGCGCTCGACCTCTACCTCGCGCGGATCGAAGATCGAGTTCAGGATGATGTCGGAAATCACATCCGCCGCCAGCAGCACGTCGTTTTCCAGCACGCGTACGTAATAGGCCGTCATTTCTCGGCTGGTGTAGGCGTTGATAAACCCGCCCACATCCTCGATCGCCTCGGCGATCTGCAACGCATTGCGGGATTTCGTACCCTTGAAGGCCATGTGCTCCAGAAAATGCGCGATGCCGTTCTGCTCGATGCGCTCGTTTCGGCCGCCCGCGCCGACCCAGATACCCAGTGTCGCGGACTTCAGGCCCGGCATGTTTTCTGTCACGATACGGAAACCGTTGGACAGGGTAGTCGTTTCTACGGTCATTGACCGATCCTCTCACGGATTATCGCCTCTACCGCATCCAGATCACCCGCAACGCGGGTGATCCGCTCATCGCGTTCGAACAGGTCCGCCATGCGCGCAGGCAAAGCGGGGTGGATACCGCATGCCTCTTCTACTGCTGCTGGGAACTTTGCCGGATGGGCGGTGGCAAGTGTTATCATCGGAACAGATATATTGCGGTTTTGTTCCATTGCAACCTTGGCGCCCACGGCGGTGTGCGGGCACAGGACCTCGCCCGTGGTCTTGTGGAATTCGGCGATCGCGGCAGAGGTTTCATCCTCGGAACAACGGCCGCTGTCGAACTCGTCGCGCAGACGTTTCATCGCGCCCTGCGACAAGGTGAATGTTCCGGCATTTTTCAACTCGTCCATCAGCTGTGCCACGGCAGGACCTTCGCGGTCATAGAGGTCGAATATCAGCCGTTCGAAGTTGGAACTGACCTGGATATCCATCGAGGGGCTGATAGACGGCTTCACGCCCGTCTTGGTGTGGTCACCGGTTTGCAGCGTCCGGTGCAGGATGTCGTTCTGGTTGGTGGCAATCACCAGCCGGTCGATGGGCAGGCCCATGCGTTTCGCGACATATCCGGCAAAGACATCGCCGAAATTGCCCGTGGGCACGGTAAAGGAAACCTTCCGGTGCGGCGCGCCCAACGAAACGGCGGAGGTGAAATAATACACCACCTGCGCCAGCACGCGGGCCCAGTTGATCGAGTTCACGCCCGCCAGCTTCACGCCGTCGCGGAAATCGAAATCGTTGAACATATCCTTCAGCAAAGCCTGACAGGTGTCGAAATCGCCATCGACGGCAAGGGCATGCACGTTGGCCTCGGATGGCGTCGTCATCTGGCGCCGCTGGACCTCTGACACGCGGCCGTGCGGGTACATGATGAACAGGTTGACGGCCTCCAGCCCCTTGAAGGCCTCCATCGCCGCCGATCCGGTGTCGCCGGATGTGGCTCCGACAATTGTCACGGTCTCGCCCTTGCGCTTCAGCGCGACCTCGAACATCTGGCCGATCAGCTGCATGGCAACGTCCTTGAAGGCCAGCGTCGGGCCGTGGAACAGTTCCAGCAGGAAATCGTTGCTGCCCAGTTGCACGATCGGGCAACGCGCCTTGTGTCCGAAAACGGCATAGGCCTTGGCAATGATTTCCTTGAATTCCGCGTCGGTGAAAGTGTCTCCGATGAACGGCTTCATCACCTCGAAAGCAACATCCTCGTATGACTTTCCGGCAAAGCCCGCAATCTGGTCATGGCTGAGCGTCGGCCACTCGGCCGGCACATAGAGGCCACCGTCGCGGGCGAGGCCCGTCAGCATCGCTTCTTCGAATGTCAGTTCCGGAGCCGTGCCCCGGGTCGAGATGTATTTCATGCGTCAATTTCCAATTCAAACTGTCTTTTGCCTGATACGCCAAAGCAGATAGCCTGTCATCCCCAACCACACGAAAGCCAGCGAAAACCATGTGATCGCATATTCCCTGTGGTCGTTCGGAATGTCGGCCCCGATGGCGACCGGTTCCGTTCCGTAATCGCCCCCGTCTACTTGCCGTACGGCGATGATATAAGGATCGTCCATGGCAATGCCGAAAGCTTGCGCCAGTTTGGTCGCGTCGCGGGCGAACCAGATGTTCTTTTCCATATTCGGGTCGGGGGTGAACCCGTCCACCTCGTTCGGCCAGAGCATGTTTCCGATGATCCGGTAGCGGCCAGCAGGACGCACCTCGTTCTTTTGCGCCTCAGGGATGAAACCCATGTCGAGGATCACCTGCCGCCCGTCCTCCAGGCCCGCAGGCACTTGTACCAGATACCCCGGACCGGTGAATTTTCGGCTGGTCAGGACATGCGCCTCTTGCGGTAGTATTTCGACATCCGCCGCCACCGACAGGCGGTTGTCACGGTCTCGTTGCGGGTCAGCGGGGACCGCCACCGGATCGGCGGCGATGCGCGCCTCGATCTCCGCCAGCATCATCTGTTTCCAAGCCATGCGCTGCACTTGCCAAGTGCCCAGCGACAGCAGGACCGCAAGGCCGCCAATGCCGAAGATCAGGGGAAGGATCATGCGTCTGGTCATAGGGTCTGCATCCGTGGTTCTCGATAGGCAGACCAGCAGATAGATCAATTTTCCACCCGCGCCAAGGGGCGAAGCCTCCCCCGCGCGGGAATGCGCTACCGGGTGAAGGCGCCGCCCTTGAAAAGCTGGGGATCGGTGCAGCCGACAAAGGCCCAATCGCCGGGCACGACGCCCTGTTTGGCGCAGACCGCCATCGAGGCTGCATTGTCTGCCTTGATCCCCGTGGAGAATCCGCGCACACCGTGGTTTTCCCACATATGCACGATGGCCATGGCGCCCAGAATCATGGCCAGCCTTTCACCGCGCCGGTCCGGGCGCGTTGCCAATGCGCCCCAGAAAGCATGGTCGGGATAAGGACTGTCGGGATGAGTGTAGCGATAGGATGATCCCGTTGCCACGGGTGCGCCGTCAGCGTCCACCGCTGCAAGACATATACCCGGCGTGGC
>JAHEFH010000019.1 GCA_024640245.1 Paracoccaceae bacterium
GGGCCTTTGTCGAGGCGGGCCATCACGGACAGATGGGCTGGATGGAAGAGCGCATGCACTGGCGCGGCGATGCCTCCGCGCTGTGGCCCGAGGCGCGATCGGTGATCATGCTGACCGAGACTTACACGCCCGCGCATGATCCGATGGCGGTGCTGGCGCAACCGGATCGAGCCGCGATTTCCGTCTATGCCCAGAACCGTGATTACCACGATCTGGTCAAGAAACGTCTGAAGCGACTGGGGCGTTGGCTGATAGATCAGGCTGACGGCGCCGAAATCAAGGTTTTCGTCGATACCGCGCCGGTGATGGAAAAGCCGCTGGCGCAGGCGGCTGGGCTGGGCTGGCAGGGCAAGCACACCAATCTGGTGTCGCGCGAACTGGGCAGTTGGTTCTTCCTCGGCGCGATTTTCACCACTCTTGACCTGCCGAAAGATGGCGCCGAAGCCGATCATTGCGGGAGGTGCCGTGCCTGTCTGGATGTCTGTCCGACCAACGCCTTTCCCGCGCCTTACCGGCTGGATGCGCGGCGCTGTATCAGCTACCTGACAATCGAACACAGCGGGCCGGTGGATCCCGAACTGCGTGCGATGATGGGCAACCGGATCTACGGCTGTGACGACTGTTTGGCGGCCTGCCCCTGGAACAAATTCGCACAGGCGGCTAGCGAGGCCGGCTATCATGCGCGCGAGGAACTTACCGCACCGAAGCTGGCGGAACTGGCGGCACTGGACGACGCCGGATTTCGGGCTTTGTTCACCAAGTCGCCGGTCAAACGCATCGGGCGAAACCGATTTATCAGGAACGTCCTGTATGCTATTGGAAATTCAGGGAAAAAAGAATTGAAAAATGCAGCAAAGAGTCTTGTTTCCGATGCGGACGAGACCGTCGCCGACGCCGCGCGCTGGGCGCTGGAACGACTGGAGCATGCCGATGGCTAAAACTTTGCTGAGTATCGGACACGGCTATTCGGCGCGCGCCTTGGCGCCGCTTCTGCTGGCCCAGGGTTGGCGGATCATTGGAACGACCCGTAGCGCCGAAAAGGCGGATGCGCTGAAGGCCGAAGGCATCGAGGCCGTGATCTGGCCCGGCACCGATCTGGGCCCCTATCTGGCGCAGGCGAGCCATGTGCTGACTTCGGTCGCGCCGACGCCGGACGGCGATCCGGTGCTGGCGGACATCGGCGAGGCTTTGCGGCAGGCGGAGCATCTGGAGTGGGTTGGCTACCTGTCGACCACGGGCGTCTACGGTGACCACGCAGGCGGCTGGGTCGACGAGGATACGGCGTTGTCGCCCAGCACGAAGCGCGGAAAAATGCGCGTCAAGGCCGAGGCCGGCTGGAAGGCGCTGGGACTTCCGCTGCATATATTCCGGTTGGCCGGTATCTATGGCCCCGGACGCGGGCCCTTTGCCAAAGTCCGCGCCGGAACCGCGCGACGGATCATCAAGAAGGGGCAGGTTTTCAGCCGCATCCATGTTGCGGATATCGCGCAGGTGCTTGCGGCCTCGATCGCGCGGCCGAACCCCGGCGCTGTCTATAACCTCTGTGACGACGACCCTGCCCCGCCCGAGGCCGTGATCGGCTATGCTGCGGAACTGCTGGGCCTGCCTCTGCCGCCGGCGGAAGATTTTGACGCGGCGGACATGACACCGATGGCGCGCAGTTTCTATGCGGAATCGAAGCGAGTTTCGAACAAGTTGATCAAGACGGAACTGGGCGTAAAATTGTTGTATCCCGACTATCGTGCGGGATTGGATGGCTTGCTGTCGGAGGAATTGGCCGGAGGCCGGAGCGACTGATGGCTTGGCGCATTGAGTGGTAGGCGCAGCTATCCGAGCACAGGTTCAGTTGGCATGAAAACGGCTGCCGAAATTTGGGGTCGGATGTGTCGGGAGATTCGTGGCGGGTAAAATCCTCGCCCTTACGAATGGAGCGACCGGATCAATACAGGTCGGCCAGATCCCAAAAAAGAAAGGCCTCCCGCCATTGGCGGAAGGCCGGTATTCTTTGATTGTACAGACGCGACGTCTGACCGGTCTTAGGAAGCCGGTGCTGTATTGTCGTCGCTGCTGTTGGAAACCAGGAGGCCGATCGCAATCAGGGCCAGGATTGGAACGAGCAGGCCGCCATCGGAGGAGGATGTTGGCTCGTCCATTACTTCAACCATTGGCTCCATTTCTGGCGCGACAAGGCTGCCAGCGAAAGCGGATGTTGCGAACAGGGCTGCTACAGCAGCGGATACGACGATTTTTTTCATAACTTCACCTTTTGTTTGCCCATTGGGCAGGATTCTAAAGTACACCGCATGCTCTCTGCCAGCGGGTCGATTTCTCTAATATCGCAGACTGAATTTCAGTTCCAAGTAATTGCGACTAGTACTGAAAAATATTCCCAAGATGGCAAGCTGTGTGACAAAATTAGCATCAGTTTTCCGACCCTTGGGCTTAGGCAGGCCTTAAGGGGAACTTCTGCGGGCCAGTCAAACCGTTTTGCTGAAGTCAGTTACGCGGCGTTAATATCCGCAGTCGCGCAACACACACACAAAAAAACATTCAAGTGAGCCGTATGATTGGTGTGCCCGGCGATTTCTCAAGCCGGGCACGCACCAATTTTGATGTCACAACAGACTTGAAGCCTTAATCGGGTATTTGGACTTCAGGCTCCGGTTCGGAGTCGTCGCTGCTGTTGGAAACCAGGAGCCCGATCGCAATCAGGGCCAGGATTGGAACGAGCAGGCCGCCATCGGAAGAGGATGCCGGTTCTTCCATGACTTCAACCATCGGTTCCATTTCAGGTTCGACCATGCTTCCGGCGAATGCGGAAGTTGCGAACAGGGTTGCCGCTGCTGCTGATATGATGATTTTTTTCATAACTTCACCTTTTTTGTTATTTGCCCCAAGGGGCAACGCTCAATAATACACCGTGTGCCTGTAAGCCGGATGTTCCGAGCTTTTGCACGCTCTTACACTCGCAGGTCGCAGGGCAGAATTGCACAGGAACCTCCAAAATATTAACGAGAGCGCCGGCTCTGTGATAAAATTGCCAATAAATTGGGTAAAATTTGCTACATTAGAATAATACCGGACAAATGCCGCTGAAATTACATGAACGGAAGCGTGCAGCCAAAGCGGTGTCCGAACGCAAGCCGCAAGGCAAGACCGATTTTTTCAGGAGTATCGTGAGTGTTCCGGTCGAGCGCTTTCGAAAAAAGACGTCCGTCGGAGTATTGAGGCCGGCAAGGGGAGCCGGCCGGAAAATTCGTTGTCCACTTAAAAGCAAAATCCGGGCGCAAGCGCCCGGAATTGACAGTTTACTGTACCAAAAAAAACCGGAGCAAGCCGAATGCTAAATCAGGAGGACCTGCGTCCCGACCTTGGTCAATTCGAAGAGCTCGGCAATATGCTGGTTATAGAGCCCGATACAGCCGTTCGACGAGCGGCGGCCGATCTTGCGCGTGTCGTGCGTGCCGTGAATACGGTAATACTGCCAAGACAGATAGAGCGCGTGCGTACCCAAGGGGTTTTCCGGGCCCGGCGGGATGTATTTCGGCCAGTCCGGGTTGCGTTTCAGCATGCTTTCTGTGGGGCGCCAGTCCGGACCGACGCGCTTTTGTACCACAGAGGTGCGGCCCAGCCGTGTCAGTTCGGGAGATTCGGGAACGCTGGTCGGGTAGAGCTTGTAAACCGACTGGTCTTCGGACCAGAAGTGCAACGCGCGGCTTTTTGTGTCGACAAGGACAGCGCCGTTGTGTGTGTTCGAAAAATACGGCTCCCATGACTGGGACCGGAAGCTGGAGATGTTGTGCTTCACCCCGCCCTGCGGGCGCTCTACCGCGAATTCGTTTGCCAACGCTTCCTGAAAAGCGGGGTCACTTTGCGCCAGCGCACGCGAGCCGAAGGCAGCAGACACCAGCGTACCGGCTGCGAAAGCGCGGCGCGACATATTTGGATTATACAACTTTTTCATCTCGACTCTCACTCTGAATTCGCTGGGATAATAGTGCCTAAGAACAACAGTTACAAATCAAACTCTCGTTAATGACGAAAATCCGCCTAAATAACTATTGCCTATTTGCCGCTGTCGCATTTTCACGTTACAGGCATAACTTCCTATTCAAACTCGGGGAATCGTGGGTATGTTGCGTTTCATGATCTTGCTGACCGCTCTGGTCGGATTTTTGTCAGCCTGCGATCAGGGTCCAAGGGTGAATGAAAACGGCGATGTCATTCGTATTTTCTGGATCAAGGATCAGGATACCGCTGAAATTCAGTACCGGCATCTGGATGCTGTGAATGCTATACGGCAGACTAACGGCCTCGGACCGGTGCAATTGTCGCCGGAACTGAACGCCGCCGCCCAGACCCATGCGAAGGATATGTCCCGGCAGAACCGGCCATGGCATTTCGGATCGGACGGATCGTCTCCGCTCGACCGGATCGCCCGCGTCGGTTATACGGGCCAGTTCGTAAGCGAGAACATTTCCGAGACTTTCGAGGACGACCTGCTGACGCTGAACGCCTGGATGGAAGACCCGTTGACACGTGCCGCGATCCTGTCGGAAAACGCGCAGTTCCTGGGCCTGTCCTGGTATCAGGAAGGCAACGGCAAGATCTGGTGGGTTCAGATCTTCGGCACCTGAACCCCTTTCGGGTTACACGGTAATAAAGATCGGCGTACCCAGTTCCGTCATCCAGAAGACTTCGCGCATGTCGTCATTTCGCAGTGAAATACAGCCTGCCGTCCAGTCGCGCTTGCGGCCTTCCTTGGCAGACCTCGGTCCGCCGTGGATGAAGATATCCCCGCCGGGTGAGACGCCTGCCAACCGTGATCGGGCGATGTCGCGGCTGTTGGGGTAGGAAATTCCGAGGCTCAGGTAGAACGAGCTTTTGTAGTTGCGCCGATCGATATGATACAGGCCCTCGGGTGTACGCCCGTCGCCCTGCTCCAGCTTGTGGCCGCTCGGGTTGAAGCCGAGGCGAACGCGGTAGGACTTCAATACCTCTTCCTCGTGCAGCAGGTACAGCTTGCGCCGGTCCTTGTGCAGCAACATTTGCGTGATCTGCGGTCCGGAATAGATCCGTCCGTTCAAGAGTGGACGCGTGTCCTCTAATGGCTCAAAGGCACGCGCGGGTTGCAGGGCAAAGCCGGTGGCAATGCCCGCAAGAAATGTTCTTTTTTTCATTGCTCTTCATAGTCCCTCAATATCCTTGGCGATCTGCGCCGCCGATTTTCTTGCGCGTTCCGTCGCGCTCTTAAGCTGGCCGCAGGCGGCCATTATGTCTTCACCGCGAGGCGTGCGAACAGGGCTCGCATAGCCCGCGTTGTTGACAATCTCTGCAAAGCTTTCGATCCGCTCCCAGTCCGAACGCTCGTAGGGTGCGCCGGGCCACGGGTTGAACGGGATCAGGTTGATCTTGGCCGGTATGCCGGCGATCAACTGCACCAGACGGCGCGCATCGGCATCCGAGTCGTTCACGTCCTTCAGCATCACGTATTCGAAGGTGATGCGTTCGGCGTTCGACAGGCGCGGATAGTCGCGGCAGGCCTGCAACAGCTCGGCGATCTTGTGCTTGCGGTTGATCGGTACCAGCTTGTCGCGCACCTCGTCGGTGGTGGCGTGGAAAGAGATCGCCAGCATGCAGCCGATTTCCTGACCGGCGCGAATGATCTCGGGCACGATGCCGGAGGTCGACAGCGTGATGCGGCGGCGCGAGAGCGATATGCCCTCGTTGTCCATGGCGATCAGCATGGCGTCGCGCACGTTGTCGGTGTTGTAGAGCGGTTCGCCCATGCCCATCAGCACAACGTTCGAGATCAGGCGCTTGTCGCCCGCCGGCTTTCCCCATTCCCCCAGATCGTCGCGTGCAACCAGGATCTGGCCGACGATTTCGGCCGCGGTCAGGTTCCGGACCAGCTTCTGGGTGCCGGTATGGCAGAAGGAACAGGTCAGCGTGCAGCCGACCTGCGAGGAAATGCACAGCGTGCCGCGGTTTTTCTCGGGGATATAGACGGCCTCCACTTCGTGGCCGCCGGCGATGCGCAGCAGGTACTTGCGGGTGCCGTCCTTGGAGACCTGACGCGTAACCACATCGGGCCGCGTGAGTGAAAAATTTTCGGCCAGAAGCGCGCGGTATTCCTTGGACAGGTTTGTCATGTCCTCGAAACTTGTTGCACCCTTGTGGTAGATCCACTGCCAGATCTGGCCGACCCGCATCTTGATCTGCTTTTCCGGCGTTCCGATCCGCGCCAGTTCGGCGGCCATCGCCTCGCGCCGCAGTCCGATCAAATTCGGCAGCGCCCCTTCCGGCATCTTGCGCGGAATGGTCAGCAGGTCCTGTGTGATCGGTGCGTCGGCGGGCATGTCATGCGCTTTCTGGCTTCGGGTCGTGGAAAACAGGCCACATAGACCGGAATCCCCCGAACGGGAAGCGTTAACTGCAGTTTTTCTCGGCCGCCGCCAGTGCGGCGGTGAAACCGTTCAGTGAAAATGTATCCTTGGTAACCGTGCCGCGGGAGCTCTCGCCCGTCAGCAGGGCGGTTGCCCCGGCTTTCATCGATTCGCGGATTTCCGCATCATCGCCGCCGGGCGCGGGCCAAGCCCATTCGCCGTCGACGTAAAGATCATAGACGGACTCGCCGATCTTCATCTTGACAGTGCTGTCGCGTTTGAAAGGATAACCGCCGGTGAAGGCCACCTCGGCATTCGCGGATCCGGGGCGGTACGTGACCATAAGCTGTATCTCGCCGCGCGAGACGCCTTTTTTGCTGTTCTCGATCTTGGTCGGCGCCGATACCACCCAGCACATCTTGCTGGGCGAATCCTCGACAAAGACGGCCCAGTCGGTGCTGGCGTCGACCCGGCTGTTCGAGGTTTGCGAAAACGCCGCGCCCGACAGGCCTATGGCGGCGATCAGCGCGCCGCCGGTTATTCTTGTGATGTTCTGCATGAGATCTGAGCCTCCGACCCGTTCTGCCTGTATCATTCTGCCTTGTGCGAGGATGGTTTATCCACCCTTTGCGGGGCGCTTTATGCCCTCTTTTGATATAATAGACTAATTTGCCGGACGTTTTCCAGCATGGATTGAACATCCCCCGGAAAAGAGGCAAGGTTCAGCCAAAAGGGAAGAAAATGGACAACACTCCTATTCTGGTCGAACTGTGGCGCGGCGATGTTCTGGAGTCGCTTCATGGCGGCGATATCGCGGTCTGCGACGCCTCCGGCGAGGTGATCTGGGCCCTTGGAAACCCGGGGAAGATCATTTTGCCGCGCTCTTCGTGCAAGATGTTGCAGGCGCTGCCCTTGATCGAAAGCGGTGCTGCCGCGGCGCGGGGTCTGCAAGCGCGGCATCTTGCGCTGGCCTGCGCCTCGCATTCGGGCGAGAAGCTGCACGTCGATCTGGTGACAAGTTGGCTGTCCGATATCGGCATGGCCGAATCCGACCTGCGTTGCGGTGCGCAGTGGTCGGAAGATCACGACTATCATATAGAACTGGCTTGTTCCGGCAGGCATGAGGACCAACGCCACAACAACTGCTCCGGCAAGCATACGGGTTTCCTGACCCTGACGGATCACCTGAAGGCCGGACCAGAATATATCGAACTGGACCATCCGGTGCAGAAAGCCGTGAAGCAGGCTTTCGAAGAGATGTGTGGAGAGGCCTCGCCCGGTTATGCCGTAGACGGCTGTTCGGCGCCGAATTTTGCCACCACCCTGAAGGGCCTGGCGACTGCCATGGCGCGAATGGCCGACCCCTCCGGTCTGACGGCGGCGCGCCGCGATGCGGCGGCGCGACTGACAACCGCCATGGCGGCCTATCCGGAACTGGTCGCAGGGACGGGCCGCTCGGAAACCGAGTTGATGGCGGCGATGCGGGGACCGACGGCCATCAAGCACGGTGCCGAGGGCGTTTACACCGCAATCCTGCCGCAACGCGGGCTTGGGGTCGCGCTGAAGGTTGCCGATGGCGCCAACCGCGCCGCCGAGATCGCAATGGCGGCTCTTCTGGTGCGTCTCGGCGCAGCTGATCCCGATCACCCGATGGTCGCGAAGTGGCTGAAGCCCGGACTGGAGAGCCGGCGCGGCATTCCGTCCGGCTTCATCCGACCTTCGGATGCGCTGTTTGAAAGCGGCAGGCCGTTCTAGGGTCCGGATAGGCGCGAATCTGTTCGGAAACGCCTGCTCCGTGAACTTCTGCAACCTTGCTTTACCTGTGGTTGAAATGTGACATTTACTCCCAGTTCGCCACAATGCTGCCACAAAGGGATAATCTTTAGTTTATAGTCGTTCGACTAAGGGTATATGTGCGCCCCAGTGTGGGATTTACGCATTGATTATATGCAATTAGTCTGGTGCCGTGTCCCGGACAGTTGTTCGGCAATCCAATTCAAGGAGAATACAGATGAAACTCAGATCAGCGCCTGCCGTGGTCCTTTCAGCGGTTGTGATCGCAGCCTTCGGCTTTACGGGCAACGCTGCAATGGCCGGCAAAGGCGACAACAATGGAAACAGCGGCAACAATGGCGGCGGTTCGTCCAGTTCATCGTCGAATTCAAATTCGAACTCGTCGAAGTCGCAAGCTGGATCCAGAGGCACCGTGGCGTCCAATCTGAAAAAGGCAAACGGCGCGATCCATTCCAGCAACACTGCATGGATGAATGCCAGTGCGAACGGCGTTCCGGGCATTGCCAGAACCTATGCCGAAGCGCAGGCCGGTATCGATAATTTCGAAGGCGACATCGACCAGTTGAAACTCGACAAGACGGCGCTGGAATCGGCTATCAGCTACGAAGACTATGATACGCAGATCGCCGCGCTCAAGCTCGAGGATTTCGCGGACGAGGTCGCCTATAACGACGAGGTCTTGCGACTGGAAGGGCTGAGGGACGATGCGGCCACCATGAGCGACGCAGAGATTGCCACGGAAATCGAGCTGATTCAGGCTGATTTGGATGAGTACGAAGGCTACGAGACAGCCAAGGCCGATGCGCTCGCCCGACTGATCGGCGACCGCGAGTTGTCTGCGGAAGCTATTGCCGAGTTGGAGGTCCGCGTGGATGCCTATCTGGTTTCCGACCAGTATCTGGCAACCGTCAAACCGTAAAGCAGACCGTCGCCGAAGAGGTTCCGGCAGAACGAACCCTCGGATGTGACCCTATTGGCAGGGATACCGGCAAAACAAGAACGGGCGTCGCGTGGTTTTCCACCGGCGCCCGCTCGCTTGCGAGACAAGCTCAGTCGACCGGAAGAGTTTGCGGACTTGGCACGGGTGCAGGCGCAGGCGCGGAATGCGGCGACAGGATCGTGACGTCGCGGCGCGGATACGGAATTTCTATGTTGTTTGCCTTCAGCGCATCCCAAAGTGCCAGATAGACGTTGCCGCGAATGTTGGTCAGCCCGCCCGTCGGGTCCTTGATCCAGAAACGCAGCCGGAAGTCGATCGAACTGTCGCCGAAATTGATGATGTGGCAAACCGGCGCCGGATTGCTGACCACGCGCCCCACCGTCAGCGGCGCTTCGGTGCAGATGCGTTTGACCTCGTGCGGATCGCTGTCATAGGACACGCCGAAATCGATATCGAGCCGCACGAAATTCGAACTATGCGTCCAGTTGATCACCTGGTTGGTGATGAAATCCTCGTTCGGAACCAGATATTCGCGACCGTCCCGGGTCTCGATCGAGGCGTAGCGCGCGCCGAGTTGCGTGATCCAGCCGAAGGTTCCATCGAGAGAAATCACGTCACCGGGCTTGATCGACTTGTCCAGCAGGATGATGACGCCCGAAACGAGGTTCGAGACAATTTTCTGCAAACCGAAGCCGATGCCCAGACCGATCGCGCCTGACAAGAGCGCCAGATTGCCGAGGTCGAAGCCGATCGTGCGCAGCCCCATCAGGAAGGCCATGCTGAACAGCGTCAGTTGCAGGCCCTTGGTCAGCAGTACCTTGATTGACGGCGACATGTCCATTTCGTCGATCTGCTGAATCCGCGATGTCAGGTATTTCGACAGGATTCCGGCCACGGCCATCAGTGCCGCAAGCGTCAGGATCGCGGTCAGGACCATCAGCACCGACAGGTGCGAGCCGCCGACTTCGATAGCGGCGCTGTCCAGCAGGATTGTTGCCCTGTCCCAGAGGCCGACAATTTTCAGCGTGACGTAAATCCAGCCGACCCAGGTGATTACCTTGCGCAGCGTCCGGTTCTTGATCATGCCGGTAACAACGGCGATGAAAAGCCAGGCCAATCCCAGCGAGGCAAAGATGCCGACAAAATAGCTTTTGCTGGGAAATTTTATGAGTTGCAGCATCACTACGTAGGTAGCGGATGTCAGGACCGTGAAAATGATCAGCATCAACCGGCGGTTCAGGATCGCCAGCAGACGGAGCGACCATTTCGGCCAGCCGGAAATCTGACCCAGAGCCTCGCGGATGCGGGGCCGCAGCAAACGATAGACAATGAAGGATACTACCAAGAGGCCCAGAAGGATCGCGATCTGGTACGCGCTCCAGGGATTCATCAGCCGGACGCTGAAGTTCTGCAATGTCGCCCAGAACCCTTCGGCCTGCTCCGCGATGGTCCGCTGAACGCTTTCCAGCGACTGCTGGGCCTTTTGCGGATCGACAAGCGGATTGGTCTGAGTTTGTTGCTCCAAGTCACTGCCTCCTGTTTGGAACGAATCTAGTGCGGTGCGATGTTTCTAGCAAGCGCCGCAAAGCATTGACCGCAAACAAATGCACGGGCGCTTGCAGGCGCGGCGAATTCGCACTACATGGATCGGATGAATTTCGTTTTCGACATGGATGACAGATCGCGCCTGCCGTGGAGGTTCCACGCAGACAGGCTTGCGCAACCGGCCCGACTCTGACGCCCGGAGCTATCGAAACAACCGTTTACTGAAATATCCAGCGGGAGACCTAAATGACCGCCCCCAAAACACTCTATGACAAAATCTGGGATGCCCATGTGGCCGATCAGGACGCCGACGGCACCTGCCGCCTGTTTATCGACCGCCATCTGGTGCACGAAGTGACCAGCCCGCAGGCTTTCGAAGGGCTGCGTCTGGCAGGTCGCACCGTGCATGCGCCGGACAAGACGATCGCCGTGCCCGACCACAACGTGCCGACAACGGTCGACCGCGTGGAAGGCATCAAGAACGAGGAAAGCCGCATTCAGGTCGAGGCGCTCGACAAGAACGCCGCCGACTTCGGCATCCATTACTATCCCGTGTCTGACGTCCGTCAGGGCATCGTGCATATCGTCGGACCGGAACAGGGCTGGACACTGCCCGGAATGACCGTGGTTTGCGGCGACAGCCACACCGCGACGCATGGCGCTTTCGGCGCGCTGGCCCACGGCATCGGCACGTCGGAAGTCGAACACGTTCTGGCGACCCAGACGCTGATCCAGAAAAAATCGAAGAACATGAAGGTCGAGATCACAGGCAGTCTGCGCCCCGGCGTGACCGCCAAGGACATTACCCTGTCCGTGATTGGCAAGACCGGCACCGCCGGCGGCAACGGCCATGTCATCGAGTATTGCGGACAAGCGATCCGCGAGCTGTCGATGGAAGGCCGCATGACCGTCTGCAACATGGCGATCGAGGGCGGCGCGCGCGCCGGTCTGATTGCGCCGGATGAAAAGACCTTCGCCTATGTAAAAGGCCGTCCGCATGCGCCCAAGGGCGCGGATTGGGACAAGGCCATGGAAAACTGGAAGACGCTGTTCACCGACGAGGGCGCGCATTTCGACAAGATCGTGACTATCAGGGGCGAGGATATCGCGCCGGTCGTGACATGGGGCACTTCGCCCGAGGACGTGCTGCCGATTACCGCAGTTGTGCCCAGCCCCGAGGATTTCGAGGGCGGCAAGGTCGAGGCGGTTCGCCGCTCGCTGGCCTATATGGGCCTGACGCCGGGTACGAAACTGTCGGATGTGAAGATCGACACCGTGTTCATCGGGTCCTGCACCAACGGCCGGATCGAAGATCTCCGCGCCGCCGCCGCCGTACTCAAGGGCCGAAAGATCAAGGAAGGCCTGCGTGCCATGGTCGTTCCCGGTTCGGGTCTGGTCCGTGCGCAAGCCGAGGAAGAGGGTCTGGCCGATATCTTTATCGAGGCCGGTTTCGAATGGCGCATGGCGGGTTGTTCCATGTGTCTGGCGATGAACCCCGACCAACTGTCGCCCGGCGAACGCTGCGCGGCAACGTCGAACCGCAACTTCGAGGGCCGTCAGGGCCGTGGCGGACGCACGCACCTGCTGTCGCCCGCGATGGCTGCTGCTGCTGCGGTTACCGGGCATCTGACGGATATCCGCGAGTTCAGCTAGTCCCCGGGTTCGGCTCTTCAAGATTTAGAACCGCTTGCCGGTTGACCCGTGCCGCGCTCCTGAAGCAGGAGACGCGGGCGGTGCCGGCTTGCGGGCCGTTGAATGTCCGCTTCGAGCCTGAAGCGGGCGAGGGATTTCCGCCCCGCCTGGTCTGTAAACGGCAACAAATCCGATTTCATGTTGGCTGGTTACCCCTAGGCATGGTATAGTTTTTTGTCACTTGGTACGAGGAGTTATAGCATGCGAAAAATTTTCATCCTCACGGTAGTCGGTTCCCTATTGGGGCTTTCTGCGTGCAACAGAGTTAATTCGGACTTGGAGCGTGCCGTCGTGGGCGGCGCAATCGGCTGTGCGGCCGGAGAGGTGCTTGCCGACGGGCGCTGCGTTGAGGGTGCCGTCATTGGCGCGGGCGTTGGTGTCCTAACCAACTAAAAGCAGCCGCAGGCGGCATTGCCGATTTGAATTATGCTTACGCTCGGTGGTCACGCCGCCGAGCAGTTTAACATTTCTTAATAGTCTATAGTCGTGCCGTTCGCTGGTTTATCGCCGGTCGGCTTGAGCGACAGCTTTGTCCGCCTCGATGACTTTGCCTTAGATTTGTGGCGAGGGTCCGCTGCGATCCCATGGCGGACCGAATTTCCCAGACTTGATGCTTGCCTCAAGCCTGTCCGATTATATACGGCAAATGAAAAACCTCAGGGACTATTGGTGTCCCATCGTTTTCGGTGGCGTGCTCGGTGAAAGTATTTACGCCGGGTGGGATGACCGTACCCCGTCGCCCAACCCCGAGGAATATGTGCTTCGAGTTTTCGGACGATATGTCAAACCAATTTGTGTCATCAAACGTTCCACCGTAGACGCCAACTACATCAGTGAAGCGTTCGAAAGTTAAGAATAGCTTCGTTCCGCAGTGGTTACAGAAATGAATATAAACTTCCTTACCGCTTCCTTTTGAGAGGTGTGTATACTTCTTCGGCTCTCCTCTGATGATCGATATGTCGCTTGAGTCAAATATCGGTTCGATCATATAGGCGCTTCCAGTCGCACGTTGACAGAATTTGCAGTGACAAATCGTTACTCTGCTCGGTTGAGATTTGACCTCGTATCTTAATTTACCGCAAAGACATCCACCTTCCGAACTAGCCATCGTCTTCCTCTCAAATGTTCACCTTGTTTCACAAAATTCCGGACCTTTAGTGAGTTCTATAGCATGCATTAGACGTTCTTTTCCAATGTCCGCTTTCGCTACAAAAAGGACATTGTATGAACAGCAAGTGTCGTGATCTGAAAAACACCCGCCGGGTGTTCCGGAAGGATCCAACCGAGGCGGGTACTGCGCGGTTGCGGCGGTTACCGGATATCTGAGCTATATCCGCGGGCTCGGTCCGGCGACTGCCGGCTAATCCGGACCCGGAATCGTTTCATTCCAGACCCAGAACGGACCTGACGCCCGGCGATAGCTGGACGCTCAGGTAGGCCGCGTAGGCCAGCAGAAACAGCAGGCCTTCGCGCCTGCTGACGCGCCAGCCGGTAACGGCAAACAGAACCAGAAGTAAACTGGCCGCAAGCATCACCCAGATGTCCAGGGAAAGGATTTGCGGCGGCACCTGCAACGGCTTGACCACCGCCGTCGTGCCGGCAATCCCCAGAATGTTGAATACGTTGGAGCCGATCACGTTGCCGAAGGCCACGTCGCCCTGCCGCCGGATTGCGGCCATCACCGAGGTCACCAGCTCAGGCAGAGAGGTGCCGACGGCCACGAGTGTCAGGCCGATCACGGTTTCCGACATGTTTGCGGCGCGGGCGATCTCGATTGAGGCTGTCACCAGCAGGCTGGCCCCGGCAACCACAGCGGCAATGCCGCCGAACGCGAGCAGCACCGCCGGAAGCATGGCCATTCCGCCGCCCTCAACGAAATCGGCCTCTGCCTCGTGCACCGATGCGGTCGCGGCATGCGCGCGCTTCTCGCTGAAATAGGTGAAAACGGTATAGCCCAGCAACGCCAGCAAAAAGGCGACGCCCGCAGCGCGCCCGAGTTCGCCGGTCAGAGCGACCCCAACCATCAGCAGGCTGGCACCGATAAGAACGCTGCCGTCACGCGCGAATCCGCTCCTGTTGGTGGTGATCGGCAGAATGACAACCGCTGTTCCGAGGATCAGCAGGATGTTGGCGATGTTGCTGCCAACCACGTTGCCGACGGCGACGCCGGGCGACCCGGCAAGGGCGGCTTGCAGACTGGCCACCAGCTCTGGCATCGATGTGCCGAAGCCGACGAGCGTGAGGCCGATAAGAAGCCGCGAGACACCGAGGCGCGACGCAATGGCGACGCTTCCCTTGACGAGAGATTCGCCGCCCCCGAGGAGAAGCACGAGGCCGATGATGAGGAGGAGTGGAGTGGGAAAGGAAGACATGTGGCCTCTTGAATGTACGCCGGTATGGCGACGCTACCGGCCGTCATTTGGATATGCGCCGACAGGTTTGCAAGTGTCAGGCTAGACGGCTCAGCCGCTCAGCCCGAGGTCCCTCAGGATGGTCGCGGAATCGTAATAGTCGCGGCCTTCCACGACCATTCCTTCCTTGACCCGCATGACGCTGCAGTAGCGGACTTCGTAGCGGAGGCCGGTTGGCGGGAAGTTACCGGCATCGGTCTCCAACACGCCGGTGTGCGTGCCCCGGTTGACGAATTCGACGACCCCCCAGTCGCCTTGGGTTATCACGTTGACGACCTTGCATTCCCCATCCGGAAAGGCTTTGCGCCAGCGATGGTAATCCCTCTTGTAACCCTCCGGTCCGCTGAGCAGCTCGTTGCGCGCGACGTCTTCGAAGCGGCAGTCGTCGGTGATGACGGCGGCTCCGCGGTCCGGATCCCGCATGTCCCATGACTCGTGGAAGATCCGGACAGTTCTCTCGGTCTCGTTCATGGCAATTTACATCCTTCAAGTGTTGAACGGGGTTCGCCTCGAAACCGGTCGAGCGTAACAGAGTGTGCCGGAATCGCCAAACGAATCTCCCGGCAGGTTAGGGCTCAGAAAAACACCCGCTGGATCGACCAGTAGGCGCCGACAGAAGCGATCACAGCAGAGGCCGGAACCGCAATAATATTGCGATACCAGCGCTTGCGCCCGAACCAGTAGCCGACTGTGAGGAACGCGCCCGAGATCACCGCCAGCTGGCCCAGTTCCACTCCGATGTTAAAAGAGATCAGACTTCCGAGAAAGCGCGACGGCTCCAGCCCGATATCGCCCAGTACCGAGGCAAAGCCGAGGCCGTGCAACAGGCCGAAACCAAAGACTACCGCGGTGCGCCGCCAAGTGATCGCGCCGCCGATGATATTCTCGACCGCGACATAGACGATCGAGGCCGCGATCAGCGGTTCGACAATCGCAGCAGGAACCGAAACGACGCCCAGCGTTGCCAGTGCCAGCGTCACCGTATGGGCCAGCGTGAAGGCCGTCACCTGCATCAGCAGCGGGCGCATATGCAGGGAAAAGAAGAACAGGCCGAGCACGAAAAGGATATGGTCCAGCCCCTTGGGCACGATATGCTCGAAGCCGATCACGAGGTAATTGGCGAATGTCGCCAGCGCGCCGACTTTAGCAGTTCCGGAGCGTGGCATCGGTGCGCTGAGGCCGCCATCGGGCAAGAGCGCGGCATAGCCTTCGTCGCCGAGACCTGCCTGCCGCACGATCAGAGGGCCGTAAGCCGCGTCCCAGCCAAAGACGACCGGCGTGCCGTCATCGGGCAGTGGCGTACCCAGCACGAGTACCGCATCGCGCGGCAGGGCGGTGTCGCCTACCGGCGGCACCTCGATAGACAGGATTTCGGCTGTCAGGTCGGCGCCGCCGGCGCGAAGGGTGATCTTTCCGGCGATCTGGGACCAGTCGGCGCGGAACTCGGCCGCCAGATCCTCCGGCGGCAGGGCGCGCAGTCGGTCATAGCGTTCGGCCAGCGGGGACTCGTTGGTATCGGAAAGGCCCGTCAGGTCGAGGCCCGCAACCAATGGTTCCAGCGTCAGCACAATCTCGACCCGCGTGTCAACCGCGCCGACGGTGACATCGGCGACCGCAGGGCGGATTTCATGTGCCGGCGCGGGCAGGGCCATAAGCACAATCAGGAACAGGAAGGTTGACTTTGCCGCCGCGCGACCCAACCTGATGGCCTGAAACCAGTTACGAAAGACTGCCATGATACCCGTCCGTTTCCTGTCCGCCGCCGCCCTGATCATGGCCGCTTACCTGCCTGCGATGGCGCACGAATTCTGGATCGAGCCGGAGTCCTACGCCATTGACGAAACAGATAGCCTGAATGCCGATCTGCGCAACGGCCAATTTTTCGCCGGTCCGACTATCCCCTATATGTCCGGAATAATCGAGCGTTTCGAGGTCTTGTCCGGCGATGCGGTGCTGCCTGTGGGAGGGCGCCTCGGCAACCGTCCGGCGCTGAAGAACATGGCGCTGCCAAAAGGGCTTGCGATCGTGGTCTATGAATCCACCGACAGCGGCCTGAATTATGAAGAATGGGAAAAATTCGCAGCCTTCGTCGAGCACAAGGACCTGAAAGGCATCATCGAGGCGCACCGCGCCCGCGGCCTGCCCGAGAAGAATTTCGACGAGAACTACCGGCGGTATTCCAAAGCGCTGGTCGCCGTCGGAGACGGGCGCGGCGCGGACCGGCAGGTCGGACTGCTGATCGAGATAGTCGCCGGCGCCAACCCCTACACCGACGATATGACGGCCGGAATGCCGTTGCAGGTGTTCTATGCCGGCGAACCGCGCGCCGATGTCCAGATCGAATTGTTCGAGCGCGCGCCCGATGACACCGTTACGACCGCGACCTATCGGACAGATGCCGAAGGCCGCGCCTTGGTGCCGGTGAAGCCGGGGCATACCTATCTGGCCGACTCGGTGGCGATCCGGCCGCTGGACGGGTCCAAGGGCAACGGGGCGGTCTGGCATACTGACTGGGCGGCGCTGACCTTCGCGCTACCGGAATGAACAGGCGCTTCGGCGCTTGAACTTTGCAAGGTCTTGGGCTATCCGAAACGCTGTACAGGAGATCTGAATATGGAAAAATTTGAAAACGTATCCGGTGTCGCGGCGCCAATGCCGCTGATCAACATCGATACCGATATGATCATACCGAAGCAGTTTCTGAAAACGATCAAGCGCACGGGTCTGGGCGTCAACCTGTTCGACGAGATGCGCTATGACGACAATGGCAACGAGATTCCCGATTTCGTGCTGAACAAACCGGCCTACCGCAAGGCCGAGATCATTGTCGCCGGTGACAATTTCGGCTGCGGTTCCTCGCGCGAGCATGCCCCTTGGGCGCTGCGCGATTTCGGGATCAAGGTCGTGGTTTCGACCAGCTTCGCCGACATTTTCTACAGCAACGCCTTCAAGAACGGCATTCTGCCGATCGTTCTGCCGAAAGAGCAGGTCGACGCACTGATGTCCGACGCCGAAAAGGGCGAGAACGCGCGGATCACCGTCGATCTGGAAGCGCAGACAATTTCTGCCACAGACGGCACCGAGTTCCACTTCGACGTCGATCCGTTCAAGAAACATTGCCTGATGAACGGGTTGGACGATATCGGGCTGACCTTGCAGAAGCAGGGCGCAATTGCGAAGTTCGAAACCCAATACGAAAAAGAACACCCTTGGGTCTAGGTTGGCAAGCCAGCCTGCAGAAGCCGCGGTTTACCCGCGGCTTTTTGCTTTTTTAAGGGCAAAATTTCAGAATTAACGGCTCATAAACCATGTTTTTACCATTCCGGCTTTGAATGGTGCGCGACGCCGCCTGCGTGTCGCAAACTGGAGGCCGGAACATTCGACGTCTGTTTTCCGTGGTGCATCGGTATTGCAGACTGCTATGCATCCTGCTGCCCGTCGCGCTGAGCGGCGTTTCCGCGCAGGCGCAGGCAGTGCGGGTCGCGGTGTTCAATGCGGGCCTGTCGCGCGACGGGCCGGGACTGTTGCTGCGCGACATCCTGAAGGGTGACGACCAGCAGGTTGCAGTCGCAGCAGAGGTCATTCTGCGCATGCGCCCCGATATCCTGCTACTGCTGGGATTTGACCACGATGCCGAAAACCGCACCCTGAACGCGTTTCGCGCGTTGCTGCGGCAGGGCGTGGCGCAGGCGGAAGGCCTCGATTACCCCTACGCCTACAGTCCGCCGCAAAATGCCGGACAACAGAGCGGTCTGGACCTTGACGGCGACGGCTTGCTTCGCGGGCCGGCGGATGCCTTCGGCTTCGGGGAGTTTCGCGGACAGGGCGGAATGGCCATCCTGTCGCGCCTGCCGCTGGATCTGGCCGAGGCGCGCGATTTCGCGACCGTGCTGTGGCGCGATCTGGCAGAGCCGGACCTGCCGGTGAAGGCGGATGGCAGCCCGTTCCCTTCCGCTCAGGCGCAGGCTGTAATGCGGCTGTCGTCCTTCGGTCACTGGGATGTTCCGGTGACGTTGCCGGACGGGCGCCGCATCCATCTGCTGGCGAGCTATTCCTCGCCGCCGGTGTTCGACGGGCCCGAGGACATCAACGGCAGGCGCAACCGCGACGAGTTGCGGTTCTGGGAGCAGTACCTGCGCGGCAACCCGTTCACTACGGCTCGGGACCTGACGGTGAGCTTTGCCGCCGAACCCTTTGTCCTGCTGGCTGACTTGAACACCGATCCGGTTGACGGCGACGGCGCGCGGGCGAAATTGCGAGAGTTGCTGGCGCGCGGCGTTTTCGCCGACCCCGCGCCGGAGAGTTCTGGCGGAACTGTAGCCTCGGCGCGGCAGGACGGCATCAACCTTACGCAGGCGGGCGATCCGGGGCTGGACACCGCCGACTGGCGGGACGATCCGGGGCCGGGGAACCTGCGCGTGGATTACGTGTTGCCGTCCCCTGCCCTGAGCCTGCGCGGGGCCGGCGTGTTCTGGCCGCCGCCGGGTCAGGAAGGCGGCGATCTGGTGGCGCGGGGGCAGGAGCTCGGCATCCGCCACCGGCTGGTCTGGGTGGATATCGAATGAACCGGAATTCCGGTTGATCTTGATCCGCTTGTCGGAATAGCCTTTTTGAAGAAAGCGCTTCGCCAAGCGCCGGATACCTTTCGGAGAGCGAGGGACCAAAATGAACGGAATCGCACCCTTCTGGAGCGGCAAAAGCCTGATCGGCTTCCTGGTTGCTCCGGTATCGCCGGGTTTGCTCGCGGGCCTCATGGCGATGTTCAGCCTTCCCGCGGGAGGCGTCAATCTCTCTGCGGTTCTACTTGTCTTGACCCTTTCAATTATGGGAGCCGCAATAGTTGGCTACCCCATCGCGCTCCTGACAGCAGCGCCCCTGTATTACTTCGTTTTCCGGCGGATGGCGCGGGTCAGATACCGCCACTTTTTCATCTACGGGCTGGTACTGTCGGTGCTGTTCGGCCTGGCCGGACAAAGCGGGTTGATATTGGACGGTCCGGACGGCGGCGAAGACTTCAAGTTCGTCGCTGCCGTCATCCTGTTCGGAATTTTGACGGTATTCGCGTGCAGCGTTTTCTTTCTCATCGTGCGCCAACCGGAAAGTACCGGGGCTGACGCAGAGGATGTGGAACACTAGATCAGAAAAATACAGTTTCTGTCGTCTATATGGCTGTCCGGAAGCCTGCCCACTTGACCCTCGCGCGCAACCGATTTAGGGCATATCCAACACATACAAGGGACGAAATCATGAGCACCAACACTCTGCTAATTCTGCCGGGCGACGGCATCGGCCAGGAAGTCATGACCGAGGTTCGCAAGGTTATCACCTGGTTCGGCGACAAACGCGGTATTACCTTTGACGTCAGCGAGGATCTGGTCGGCGGAGCGGCTTATGACAAGCACGGCACGCCGCTGACCGACGAGACCATGGCCAAGGCGCAAGAGGTGGATGCAGTTCTGTTGGGCGCTGTCGGCGGCCCGAA
Source organism: Paracoccaceae bacterium (assembly GCA_024640245.1). Taxonomy (GTDB): domain Bacteria; phylum Pseudomonadota; class Alphaproteobacteria; order Rhodobacterales; family Rhodobacteraceae; genus Amylibacter. Next base: position 20,251 of record JAHEFH010000019.1, read on the forward strand.
ATACGACGATCTGGATTTCTCGGTGAAGCCCGAGCGCGGCCTGCTGCGCCTGCGCAAGGAACTGGACCTGTTCGCCAACCTGCGCCCGGCGCAGTGCTTCGGCGCGCTGGCCGATTTTTCCTCGCTTAAAAAGGACATCGTCGCCGGTCTGGACATCATGATCGTGCGCGAACTGACCTCGGGCATCTATTTCGGTGAGCCGCGCGGCATCATTACCGAGAATAACGAGCGTGTCGGCATCAACACCCAGCGCTATACCGAGAGCGAGATCGAGCGCGTGGCGCGTGCCGCTTTCGAACTGGCCATGAAGCGCGGCAAGAAGCTGTGCTCGATGGAAAAAGCCAACGTGATGGAGAGCGGCATACTGTGGCGCCAGGTCGTAACCGAGGTGCACAAGGATTACCCCGAGGTCGAGCTGAGCCACATGTACGCCGACAACGGCGCGATGCAGCTGGTGCGCGCGCCGAAGCAGTTCGACGTAATCGTGACCGACAACCTGTTCGGCGACATCCTGTCGGATTGCGCCGCGATGCTGACCGGTTCGCTGGGCATGCTGCCGTCCGCGTCACTGGGGCTACCCATGGCGAACGGGCGGCCGCGGGCGATGTACGAACCGGTGCACGGCTCGGCCCCCGACATCGCGGGCAAGGGGCTGGCGAACCCGTCGGCCTGTATCCTCAGCTTCGCCATGGCGCTGCGCTATTCCTTTGATATGGGCGCCGAGGCCGACCGGCTGGAAGCTGCGGTCGAATCCGTGCTTGCCGACGGTATCCGCACGGCGGACCTGCTGCAGTCTGACGGCCAGAAGCCCGCCAGCACTTCGCAGATGGGCGACGCCATTGTTGCGGCACTGGACGCTTCGCTGTAGTAATCCTACAGCGAATTACGAAAAGACAGGGGAGGAGATCGGCACTTTGGCCGAAGCCCTGTGCCGTGGCCGATGGCACTGAAGAAAGATTTCGAGATGAATTCAAATCTGCACGGCGCGCTCCTCTCCCTGACCGCTTTCGGCGTTTACGCCACGCATGACGTCATCCTGAAAACGCTGGGCGCCACATATTCCCCGTTCCAGATCGTGTTCTTTGCGGTGCTGTTCGGTTTTCCAATGACGATCTTCCTGCTGATCAGCGACAAGACCGACGGCAACCTGCGGCCGGTGCATCCCTGGTGGACCGCGCTGCGGGTCGGTGCCTCGGTCGTGTCCAGCGCCGCGGTGGTTTACGCGTTTTCCAAGCTGCCGCTGTCGCAGGTCTATGCGATCCTGTTCGCGACCCCGCTGATGATCACGATCCTGTCGATCCCGATACTGGGCGAGGTCATCAAGCTGCGCCGCTGGATGGCGGTGATCGTCGGTCTGGGCGGCGTCATGATCGTGCTGCAACCGGGCAGCGCGCATCTGGGTATCGGCCACGCAGCGGCGCTTATCGGCGCGCTGGGCTCTTCGCTTGCCTCGATCACAATCCGCAAGATCGGATCGGACGAGCGCAGCATCGTCCTGCTGATCTATCCGATGCTGGCCAACTTTCTGGTCATGGGCGCGATCCTGCCCTTTGTCTACGTTCCGATGCCGATCGGCGATGTCGGCTATGTGGCCGCGGTCGCCGTCATGGGCGTGGTCGCCATGTCCTTCATGATCGGAGCCTATAACCGGGCCGAAGCCGTGATTGTCGCCCCGATGCAGTATTCGCAAATCCTCTGGGCCACGGCCTATGGCTATTTCCTGTTCGGTGAGAAACTGGATCGGGCCACAGCCATTGGCGCCGGCGTCATCATCGCCAGCGGCCTGTACATTCTGATGCGCGAGAGCCGTTCGAAAGCCGATGGCAAGAAACCGGTTCTGCGCACCACGAACCTGCGGTTCGAATTCGGCGGCCGCCCGCGGATCGGCGATATCTTCCGGATCAGACGCCCCGATCAGAACGACGGGGGCGAGGGCTGAGGCGCGGCTTTCTAGGGCAATCTCAGGGTATAGGGCTTACCTTCGCCATGGACGTTGTCCTTGGCGCGGATGATCACTTCTGTCACCCCGTCCGGAATGCTCACGCCGGTCAGCGAACGTGTGAAGGGCTGTTCCGTGTCATGCGGGTGCAGAATTTCGCGATAGCCGAGCTGCCGCCCGTCCGTTGTATAGACCCCCCAGCCGTTGGCGTAATGGTCCCAGCCCGCATCGGCGTGGCGCACTGTGACATCTATGCGCCACGATCCGCCCATTTTGCTGGCCTGAGCCCGCACGACAGAGGCCTCGCCAGCCGCGCCGAGCGTCGGGACAAGCAACAAAACCAATCCTAGAACCGCGTTTTTCATAATATTATTCCCCATTTGGGGTCACCATAGCAAAAAATCCCAAAAATGCCATTTCACATATCCGTGGAAGGCGCTAAGACCCGTCCGTCCAAAACCTGAATCAGGAGACCTTAAAATGGGTTACCGTGTTGTTGTCGCAGGTGCCACTGGAAATGTGGGCCGCGAAATGCTGAATATCCTGGCCGAGCGCCAGTTTCCCGTAGACGAAATCGCCGTGCTTGCCAGCCGCAAGTCACTGGGTACGGAATGCAGCTTTGGCGACAAGACGGTAAAGACGAAGGACCTGGACACTTTCGACTTCACCGGCTGGGACATGGCGCTGTTCGCCGTTGGCTCCGAGGCTACGAAAAAATACGCTCCGGTTGCCGCAAAGGCAGGCTGCATCGTCATCGACAACAGTTCGCTCTACCGTTACGACCCTGAGGTGCCGCTGATCGTGCCTGAGTGCAATCCGGACGACATCGAGATGTATTCCAACAAGAATATCATCGCCAACCCGAACTGCTCGACCGCGCAGATGGTCGTGGCGCTGAAGCCGCTGCACGACCGCGCGAAAATCAAGCGCGTCGTTGTCTCGACCTACCAGTCCGTGTCCGGATCGGGCAAGGAGGCGATTGACGAGTTGTGGAACCAGACCAAGGGCAAGTACGTCCCGGGGCGGGAAGTGGCTGCAAAGGTCTATCCGAAAGAGATCGCGTTCAACGTGATCCCGCATATCGATGTGTTCCTAGAGGACGGTTCGACCAAGGAAGAGTGGAAAATGGTGCAGGAGACCAAGAAGATCGTCGATCCGGCGATCGAGGTGTCCGCGACCTGCGTCCGCGTGCCGGTTTTTGTCGGTCACTCAGAGAGCATCAATATCGAGTTCGAGGAATTTCTCGACGAGGCGGAGGCCCGCGATATCCTGCGCGAATCGCCCGGCATTCTGGTGGTCGATAAACGCGAGGCGGGCGGATATATCACGCCGATCGAATGTGTCGGTGAATATGCGACCTACATAAGCCGTATCAGGCAGGACAAGACTGTCAAAAACGGAATCAACCTGTGGTGCGTGTCCGACAACCTGCGCAAGGGCGCGGCATTGAACGCGGTTCAGATCGCCGAACTGCTGGGCCGCCGGGTCTTGAAAAAAGGCTAGGTATTGCCTGCACGCCGAAGTTATCGGGGCCGCCTCAAGCGGCCCCCTTTTTTTTGCGTGGATTCGCGGTATAGTTGCGCAAACATTGCAACAACGGAATTGTCCCATGCGTCTGATATTCGCCGCGCTTCTTTGCCTTCTGCCAACATCCGGATGGTCCGACGACATCGCTGCCGCTTCGAAGGTGGTCTCGGCGAAGATATTTCCGGCGGGCGCGATCATTACACGGGAAGCCGGTGTCGTCCTGCCCGCGGGGCAGCACCGGATCGTGGTTGCGGATATGCCGCGCGACCTGCGGGTCGACTCGCTTCAGGTCGGGCTGGGTCAGCCTGCGGGGCTGATTGTCAGGGCGATGAATTTCCGCGAACGGTCGGTGCCGCCGGCCCCGCAGAAAACCGCGCAGATGATCGCCGCCGAACGCGATTTGCAGCAGGCCGAGGCGGCGTTGAATGCGCTGGTCGCGGACCGCGCGGTTATCCTCGGCGCGCTGGAGTCCGCACGGTTGCGGCGTACTTACCTGACCACTCTGGCCGAGGGCAGGTTGCCGTCCGGCGACACGGGTCCGGTTGCGGATGAACTGGCCGCGTTGATCAGCGAGGCTGGTAACCAGATCGCGCAGGCGACCGGCGACGCATCGAAGGCCGAGTCCGAACTGGGCGCGACGGCGCGGCAACTGGCGGAGTTGCAGGCGGCTGTGCGGCGCGCTCAGGCGGCGCTGGAAGCGGTGACGCCGCTGCGGCCCGAGACCGGAACGCTGGTTCTGGATGTCGCGGCGGAGGCCGCCTTCGACGGAATGCTGTACCTGTCCTACAGCGAGGCAAATGCCGGCTGGCGACCGAGTTATGAAATCAACCTGGAACAGGATGCCGCCAAGGGCGCGTTGCGCCTGATCCGTCAGGCCGTCCTGCGCCAACAGACCGGCGAGGACTGGGCGGATGTGAACGTGACCCTGTCGACCGCGGCGCTGGGCCAGTCGACGCAGGTTACGATCCCTTGGTCCACGATCTATTGGCTGCGCGACAAGGGCGAGATCATGCCGCTGGCCAAGACGGCGCGCGGTCTGAGCGCGGACATGGCGCAGGTGCAGATGGAGCCGATGATGGAGGCCGCGCCGCAGGACGCTTTCGGCGGCGCGACGACGGCCCTGCGCGGCCAGACGCTGGAATTCGAACTGGGGCAGGTCGCCTCGTTTGAGGGCGACGGCGCGGAGCAGTTGTTCCGGCTCGATGCCATCGCGCGCGATGCGGCCCTCTATGCGCTGGCGAATGCGCGGCTGGACAGTTTCGCCTATCTCTATGCCGATCTGAAGAACGAAACCGGCGGCACGTTGCTGGCAGGACCGGCTGCGATCTATCGCGACGGAACACTTGTGGGCTGGTCCGACGTGCCGCAAACCGCGAACGGCGATGTGACCAAACTGCCGCTCGGAGCGCTCAACGGGCTGCAACTGGAACATCGGGTGCTGAATATCGAGGCGGGCGACAGTCGCTTCATCTCGGCCAAGGACACGCGGGTCGAGAAATTCGAGGTGCTGATCGACAGCTATCTGGATTACGCCATCGATCTGACCGTCTACGAAGCGCTGCCGGTTTCCGAGGACGAGGATTTGGATGTGCGGCTGGAAATCGTGCCAAGTCCGACAGAGCAGAGCGTCGAGGGACGCCGCGGTGTGGTCGGCTGGACGCGGAATATCGCAGCCGGGACGTCACAGAAAATCACCTATGGATGGACCCTGCGCTGGCCCGAAGAGCGCGAACTGATGCAGCGATAGTGCGCGGTCGAGCCGTCGTCAGATCTTGACGAAGGCGTCTTCGTTGCCGTCGTAACATTCCATGTGCCCGTCGCGGATGTTCCACAGCAGGCCGTGCAGCGACAGTTCGTGGGATTCGACCCTTTCGGCGATGAAGGGGAAGGTCATCAGGTTTTCCAGAGAAACCACGACGCCCTTTCGTTCCAGCGCCGCGATCTGTTCCGTCTCGTCTCCGCCCTTCTTGGCGATCTCTTCGTAGCCGGGGCGCAGGATGTCCATCCATCGGCCAACGAAACTGCTCTTTTCTTCCAGTTCCGGCGCCTTGCCCGAGCACATCTGGTGGCAGCCGCGCACGCCGCCGCAGTCGGAATGGCCGATCACCATGATATGGGCGACGCCGAGCGCCGTGACGGCATATTCGATCGCCGCCGAGGTGCCGTGGTGGTCGCCGTCCGGCGCGTATGGCGGCACCAGGTTGGCGATATTGCGGTGGATGAAGAACTCGCCGGTTTCCGCCCCGAAGATCGAGGTGACATGCACCCGGCTGTCGCAGCACGAGATGACCATGGCGCGGGGATGCTGGCCGCCGTCGGCAAGCCGCGTGTACCAGGACTGGTTTTCCTCGAACTCGGTCGCTCTCCAGCCGTGATAGCGAAGAATATATGATTTCGGGAGAAGTCGCGCCTGTTTCATTGTTTCCTGATCCCCTCGGGTTTTAAATACTTTTAGCTCAATTCGGGTGTAAATTACCAGCCTTGAACCGGGCGGGCATTACCAATTCTTCAACGAAAAGATTTACCCCTGCGCCTGTCAAAAAAACAAGGGTGCAAGAAATATGACCGCAGTAATCCTGTCACCGGCCTACCGGAGCAAGGCGAGTATCCAGTTCGAAGCGATGGAGCTTCTGCTGCAAAACCTCGGCCCCAAGATGAGTCGCGATGTCATCGCGCGCGCCGTGTGCGAAATTTCCGAACGGATGTGCATACTACAGGAGGAACTGTCGGACGGAGATCCGGAGCTTGTCCGCACAATCGCGCTTCGGCTGGTCGCGATCGGCCGCCAGATCGGGCTGGTCGGGTTTTCGGATGTCGCTAACGATCTGGTGCAATGCATCGACAGGCAGGATATCACGGCGACTTCCGCGGTGGCCGGGCGGCTGATCCGTCTGGGCGAAAGCTCGATGTTTCAGGCGGTCCGCTTTGCAGATATGACCGGCGCTTGATGGCTTGAAGATGCCCGTGATTAGCGTAGGATCGTCCGCAAATCAGGAGGATCCCAATGCCCGCAACATTCGCCAAAGCCACTTCGGACGCCATTCAAGTCTATGTTATCGAGCCGGGCGGTCTGCCGGACTGGATCGCGACGCAGGACGAGGCGACGGCCAACTGGATCGCGGCCTCCGGGTTCAAGGGCGCGTTGGGCGAGGTGGTCGTCTATCCGTTTCCGTCCGGCAAGCCCGCCGGCGTTCTGGCCGGATGGGGCGACGCCAAGGCGCGGGCCCGCGGGCGGTTCCACATGGCGACTGTTGCGGGAAAGCTCCCCAAAGGTGTTTACGAGATCGTTTCGGGTCTAAGCGAGGCGGAACTGGAAGAGGCGGCGCTGGGCTGGCTGATGTCGGCATATGCCTTCGACCGCTACAAGGACAAGAAGGGCAGCGTCGCGCAACTGGTCGCGCCAGAGGGCGTGCATGCGGCGCGGCTCGAGGTGCTGGCCGAGGCCGATGCACTGACCCGCGACTTGATCAACACGCCGGCGTCGGACATGGGGCCGGAGGCGCTGGAGCATGCGTTCCGCGATCTGGCGACGCGATTTTCCGCGAAGATCAAGGTGATCCGCGGCGATGCGCTGCTGCGGCAGAATTTTCCGCTGATCCACGCCGTGGGACGCGCCTCCGATCAGGTGCCGCGGCTGCTCGATCTTGTCTGGGGCAAGGCGTCGGACCCCAAGGTGACGCTGGTCGGCAAGGGCGTGTGTTTCGACACCGGCGGGCTGAACATCAAGCCGGGGTCGTCCATGGGTCTGATGAAAAAGGACATGGGGGGCGCCGCGACCGTGATGGGGCTGGCGCAGATGATCATGACGCTGGAGCTTCCGGTGCGCCTGCGTGTGCTGGTGCCGGCGGTCGAGAACTCTATTTCCGCCGGAGCCTTCCGGCCGCAGGACGTGCTTCACAGCCGCAAGGGCCTGACGGTGGAGGTCAACAACACCGATGCCGAAGGCCGTTTGGTGCTCGCCGATGCGCTGGCCTATGCCGACGAGGAAAAGCCCGACCTGCTGATCTGCAAAGCAACCCTGACAGGCGCGGCGCGGGTCGCGCTCGGGCCCGACATTCCGCCGTTCTACACGGACAACGATGCACTGGCCGAGGTGATCGGGCGGACCGCGATGAAGGTGGCCGATCCTCTGTGGCGGATGCCTTTCTGGGAACCGTACGAGCCGACGCTGGAACCCGACGTTGCCGATCTGGACAACGCCCCCAAGGGCGGGTTCTCCGGCTCGATCAATGCCGCGCTGTTCGTTCGGCGCTTTGTCGAACATGCGGCAGATTTCGTGCATCTGGATATTTACGGCTGGACGCCGGCTGCGATGCCGGGTCGCACGCTGGGCGGGGCCTGCCAGTCGGCGCGGGCCATGCTACAGGTGATCGAAGCGCGGTACGCGAAATGAGCCGGACAGAAAGCGATCGCCGGTTCTTTCCCGCCAACGAGCGTGTGGCGCACAGCTCCGTTGCCGCGCAGGCCGAGGGCCGACAGGTCGTCGAGAGCGTGCTGCACAGCGTCAGCCAGCCGGTGGTGAACCTGCTGGCCGCGCCCGGCGGCGCACTGGACCGGCAATTGTTGTTCGGGGCCGCTGTCGAGGTGATGGAGGTCCACAACGGCTTTGCCTTCGTGCGGAACGCGGCGGACGGTTACGTCGGGTATGTCGGCGCCACCAAGATCCGGCCGCATCTGGCGACAACCCACCGGATTGTCAGCAATGCGGCACAGGTCTATCCGCGCCCCGATATCAAGACCGTGCCGTTCCTGACGCTGCCCTATCTTGCAGAGGTTGTCGTGGACGGCTGGAAAGCTGGCTTCGCCAAACTCGCCACCGGCGGCCATGTGCCGGAGCAGTTCCTGCAGCCGGTCTCGGTTCTGGCCGCCGATCCGGTGGCGACGGCGGAACGGTTTCTGGGTGCTCCCTACCTTTGGGGCGGCAATTCGATCTGGGGGCTGGACTGTTCCGGTCTGGTGCAGGCGGCGCTCCGGTCCGCGGGCGTGACCTGCCCCGCGGACAGCGACCTGCAAGAGGCAGCGACGGGAACCGCGCTGGCGCCTGACGCAGCCTTGCAGCGCGGCGATCTGGTATTCTGGAAAAACCATGTCGGCCTGATGCAGTCGGCCGAGACGCTTTTTCATGCCAACGCCCATCATATGCGCGTGACCAGCGAGCCGCTGGCAGAGGTGATCGACCGTGTCTCAAAGTCCGGTGCCGGGGAAATCACGTCGCGCAAACGCCTGTCGGCCTGATCAGTCGATCAGACGGATCAGCTTGCGTTCCAGAACGCGCAGAACGGCTTTCAGGTCGGTGCCGCGCTTCAGGATGCGCCCGTCCATGCCTATGACCGAATACATGCCCTGCTTGCCGGCCAGTTTCGGTCGCTTTTCGATGCGATATATCGGATGTTCGGCGGTGCGCCGGAAAATCGAGAAGATCGCAACCTCTTTCATGCCGGCCATGCCATAGTCGCGCCACTCGCCCGCTGCGACCATTCGCCC
>JAHEFH010000128.1:0-6418 GCA_024640245.1 Paracoccaceae bacterium
GTAATAATCCCATTTTTGATACACAATGTTGATATATCTCAAAAAGAGCGATATCTTTCAAAAACCCACAAGGAACCTTGCGATTCATGGCTGACGTAGAACCCAATACTTTCATCGAAATCGGCGAGCGGCTTCGTGCGCACCGCATGGGGCGCGGCCTTTCGCCAGAGGTGCTGGCCTCGCGGCTTCAAATCTCCCGGGCTGCTTTGTACAGGGCGGAGAGGGGCGAAATCAGCAAGATCGATATGCTGCTTGCCATCTCGCGCGAGTTGGGCGCGTCTTTGGCGACCCTGCTTGGTGCGGGAACGGAGTATCTGGATAATGCAGTGAGCTTCTTCGAGAGAATGCGCCAACTCGAACACGATGCCGATCAGATCATCGGACTCTTCAGTCCGGTCTCCTACCTGCTTACCTCGCCGAATTACGATGAAATGCTTGAGCAAGCCCTCAGGGAATCCGCGCTTGTCAGCGGTGAGCACCCCGAGATGCTTGCCAGCATCGATCCCCTACTTGCCATTCTCAAGCGGCGAAAAGCGCGTTTTGAACTCCGTAAGCCACTGATTGCAAGTATTATTTCGTCTGCAGATCTCGAGCGTTTTCTGCGCGACGGACTTGGCGGACGTCATGACCTATCACCCGATGTCGTGCAAGAGCGGCGGCGCAAGACCCTCCGCGAAGTCCGCTATATTGTCGCAATGCTGCGCGAGCAACCGATCGGAGTGCAAATTGTGATCGCGCGCGAGCCCATTCCCGCGACCAGTTTCCAAATCATGCGCCAGAACGGTAATTCCACTTTGACCATCAGCCCGTTCCGCCTTGGCCAGGATCCTAATATCCAGCTGGGTGTCGGTCAGATCACGACAGCTCCCGAAGCGCTTGAACTGCACGAACAGATTGCCCATCGACTCTGGGAGGGTTCGCTGAAGGGAGAAGAAGCCGCAAACCATCTGGACGGCCTGATTGATCGCTTCGGGATCAAGTGAGCAACCGGATTTCAGCCATACGGGGCCGACCGTGTACATTCAATATTGCGAATTTCTCCGAGTCGTATCAATTTTGAGATTTTTTCTTGACTGAGAGACGATTCTGCTGTTGTGTCCTGAAATACCAGAAACCAACAGGGAACCGTCATCATGACTCTCCGCGTACTCATTTCTACGGCCGTGTTTGCCGGGATTACGACACTTTCAGCATCTACTGCTTTTTCGCAGGACTACGTTGCCATGATCGGCCACCTGGAGTCCGCGCAGCAAAGCCGTCACGTCCACCTCGAAAAAGTGGCCGCACTGGTGAACGAACGCACGAAAGGCGCTGTTGAATTTCAACTATTCCCCCAGTCTCAACTGGGCAACCAGCGCCAGATGACCGAAGGCGTGCAGCTTGGCACAATTCAGGGTACCGTTGCACCGGCTGCGTTCCTTGGAGGTTTCAACCCGCTCGTCTCCATCCTGGATATTCCCTACCTCCTCCCGAATAACGAAGATCAGGCGCAAGCGCTTCGCGAAGGTCCGTTTGGCAAGGCACTGCTTGACAGCTTCTCCGACAAGGGCGTGGTCGCAATCTCTCTGTGGCCGAACGGTCGCAAGAACTTTACTTCGAACAAACCGCTCAATGACATCGCCGACTTCGCCGGTCAAAAGTTCCGGGTCATGGATTCAAGCATCCTGATCGAGCAATTCAACGCACTTGGCGCCTCTGCTATCGCACTGCCGTTCGGCGAACTCTATACCTCACTTCAGACTGGCGTCGTCGATGGCGAGGAAAACCCGCTCGACACCATCCGCAACATGAAGTTCGACGAAGTGCAGGACTATCTGGTTGTTTCTGAACATGGCGCGATGGAAGACCTCGTGCTGTTCAACCCCGCTTGGTGGGAAAGCCTGCCAGCCGAGTACCAGACGATCATTGTCGACGCTTTCAAAGAGGTTGTGCCTGAATTGCGCGCCCACAAGGCCGCGGCAGTTCAAAGCTCGCTCGAGGCAATCACCGCAGGCGGCACCAATGTTCGGGTTGCCTCGGATGAGGAACGCGCTGCTTTCCGCGATGTTATGTTTGGACCCGCTTCCGCTGCTTACCTCGCCAATACCGGTGCTGCAGGTCAAGCGTTGCTGGACCTCTACAAGACAGAGTACGACGCTCTGAAATAGCAAGGCTGCTTGCCTTGGAGGTCCTGCCTGACGCAATCTACAGGCCGTCAGGCGGGGCCGACTCGTTTAATTCCAAAAATGCCCAACGTCTGCGGAGGATTTCCCGTGAAAGCTCTGAATGCCCTGCGCTTTGTTGAGCGTTCTCTTCTGATCTTTCTGTTTCTCAGTATGGTCACCTTGTATTTCGGCAGTGTCGTGACCCGTGAAATCGGGGGCACGTTTGCAAGCCGCTTCGCGTGGATTGAGGAAGCGGTACGGCTGATGAACCTATTCATGGTCTTTCTTGCTTTGGGCTTGGCGCTTGAACGCGGCAAACACGTGGGTATCGACACCCTGCGCAAAAAGCTATCGCCCGCTATGCAACGCATAGTCCTGAAAGTGACGGATGCCGCAGGTCTGGTCTTTTCGATCTATCTGGTCTGGCTCGGCATCTCGCTGGTGCAATTCGTTCTTCGCTCGCATCAGGTGAGCCCGACACTCGGAATTCCCATGGGCCTGATCTACCTCGCCCCTGTCGCAGGCTTTGCCTTGCTGGGACTCCGCTACGCGCTCAGCCTGTTTGGCGTCATCGACCGGATCCACGGCCCTCAGGTCGAGCGGGAGGAAAACTAGACATGCTGATACTGATCATCCTGCTTGCCGTTGTCCTGCTTTTGGCAGGGTTCGAGATGTTCCTTGTGCTGGGTATTCCGGCAATTGCAGTCAAGGAGGCCTACTTCGGCAGAATCCCCGATCCGGCAATCGTGCAAAAAATCCTTGGCGGGATCGATCACACCACGCTTCTCGCCATTCCATTCTTTATCTTTGCCGCCAACCTCATGGGCTCGGGACAGATCGCGCGCCAGCTCGTTAACGTCGTCAGATCGCTGATCGGTCATACTGTGGGCGGCATGGGTCACACCGTCGTCGGCGGTTCGATGGCCTTCGGTTCGGTGTCCGGTTCCGCGCCCGCCACCGTCGCGGCGATGGGCCGGATGGTTTATCCCGAAATGCGGGCCGGCGGGTTTTCTGAGAAGTTCACTCTCGGCTTGATTGTCGCCAGCGCCGAGACCGCCATCCTCATTCCTCCGTCGATTACCTTCATCATCTATGGCTGGATGACCGGCACATCCATCGCACGGCTTTTCGCGGGCGGACTTTGCGTCGGCATTTTCCTCGGCCTCGTTTTCGCGCTTTACGTCGCCCTTGAGGCGCGGCGCAGCGGCGTGGCAGTTGCGCCAAAGTCCAGTTGGTCGGCGCGGCTAACAGCAATCCGAGAAGCAAAATGGGCACTCGGGATGCCGGTAATAATCCTTGGCGGCATATATTCGGGCGTAGTCACCCCCACCGAGGCCGCGGCCGCAAGCGTGGTTTATGCAATCCTGATCGAGATGCTGGTTTACCGGGGCCTCGGCCTGAATGACCTCTTCACTATCACCGAGCGGAGCGCGATTTCTACCTCGATCATCTTCGTGCTTTTGGCGATGGGGGGGATGCTGTCCTTTTTTATCACCATCGCCCAGGTGCCGACCCATATCACCGGCTTTCTCTCGGCAATCGACGCAGGACCGGTCACTTTCCTGATCATCGTCAACGTCGTTTTCTTTATCGCGGGCATGTTCATCGACCCTAACTCGGCACTGCTGATCCTGGTGCCGCCGCTCTATCCTGTGTCTCTGGCAATGGGGATCGATCCGGTCCATTTCGGGATGATCGTCACGCTGAACATAGGCTTGGGCATGATCACGCCTCCTTTCGGGCTGGATATCTTTGTGGCCGCATCGACGCTGAACAAGCCTGTCATGGCTATCATCATGGGGGTTTGGCCCTTCGTGCTGGTAAATATCGCGGCGCTGCTCGTGGTCACTTACGTGCCGGCGATCTCGCTCTTCGTGCCCAACCTGATCTTCAACTAGGAAAGGTCGCTTCTGATGACTTCTGCAACCCTTGCTACGGGTACGACCCCTTTCCAGACCCGCTCTCCGCGCGAGGCTGTCCTTCCGGTCAAGTCAAACGACAGTGTGAACGGGGAATACCGCCTGATGGTTCTGGCGGCGACACCCGAGACGCTGGACTGCAAGCCCGGCCAGTTCTTTCATTTACTGTGCCCGGTCGGCGCCGTTCACCAGCCCTACCTGCGCCGTCCGATGAGCATCTATGGCTATTACCCCGACCGCGGAGAACTACATTTCCTCTACAAGGTTACCGGCGAGGGCACAAAGGCGCTTGCCGAACTCGGACATGGCGATACGCTGAACGTGCTCGGTCCGCTCGGTCAGGGATATACGATCCGCGACGAATGGCAGAACCTATTGTTGCTTGCGCGCGGGGTAGGGCTGGCGACATTGGGTCCCCTCGCTCAGGAGGCGCAACGTGGCGGCCGTAATCTTACGGCGATCTGTAGTGCCCGGTCGCCTGACGTGCTGATGTCAGTAGAACACTTCCGGAACCTAGGCGCCCGCGTCATTACGGTGACCGACAGCGAGGGCACGTCCGGAATGGACAATATCCAGCGGCTGATCGAGTCTGAAATCGCGCAGACCGGTGTGGACGCATTCTATACCTGCGGATCGAACCGAATGTTGAAGCTGCTGAAGTCGATCGGTGCGACGCACGGTATTCCCGGAGAGATTGCGCTGGAACAACAAATGGCCTGCGGTTTGGGCATGTGCCAGTGCTGCGTACGCTCTTTCCGCAGGAACGGCGCAATCGTCCAGCTGCGGGTTTGCCGCGAAGGGCCGGTATTCGGCATAGAGGAGGCAATCGAATGGTAAATCTTGCCACGAAACTTGGCACACTCGAGTTGAAGAACCCGATCATGCCGGCCTCTGGCACGTTCTCCGACGATCTGGCGGGGATGTTCGATCTCGATCTGCTCGGCGCCCATGTCACCAAGACCATCACGGCGGAAAAGCGCGGCGGAAACCCTACGCCACGCGTCTGCGAGGTGCATGGTTCCATGCTAAATTCCATCGGCATACCCAGCAAGGGCCTGGATCATTTCGTCCAAGAGGTGATCCCATTCTACAAGCGCTACGAGGCACCGCTGGTTGTCAGCATTTCGGCCAACAGGGCCGATGATTTCGCAAGGCTGTGCGAAGGGGTCAGCGTACCCGGTGTCGCGGCGATCGAAGTCAACATCTCGTGTCCTAACATCGAAGCCGACGGCAAGGCATTTGCTATCCGCCCTTCGACGACACGGGAAGTGATGCTCAAATTGCGAGAGGCCACGGACCTGCCGCTCTGGGCGAAGCTCACGCCCAACACAGGTGAAACCGTGGAAGTGGCGCTGGCCGCAGAAGCGGCGGGCGCGGATGCTCTTGTGGTGTCGAACACGCTGCTGGCCATGGCCATCGACATCCGGTCGCGCAAACCCAAGCTTGGCAACCTGATGGGTGGGCTTTCCGGTCCGTCGCTGAAACCCATCGCGTTGCGAATGGCCTACCAATGCGCCAAAGTCGTGAACATTCCGGTGATCGGTTGCGGTGGCATTTCGAATGCGGAGGATGTCGTCGAATATCTGATCGCCGGTGCGAGTGCGGTGCAGGTAGGGACCGCCACCTTCATCAACCCTACAGCGATGCCATCGATCATCGCGGAACTCACGGCCTATTGCTTCCGGAACGGGATCGCCGACATCTCGGAACTTGTGGGTTCCGTGCGCGACGAAGAAGCCGGTGACGCCATGATTTTCATGGAAGCTGCGCCGTGACGCTAGCGCCTGCCAGAAGTGACGATCCTGGTCTGCGGGACCGGATGGCTTCGGTCTTCGACGCCATAGCCGCGATGAGCCGCGATGTGGCAGGGGTCAGCCGCCCTGCCTTCTCTGAAAAAGAGACCGAGGTTTTGGATTTTCTTGCCGGAATTGCTGCGGAGGCCGGCTTGTGCGTCGAAACCGACGCAGGCCAGAACCGTATTTTCTGCCTGCCCGAACACCGCGAAGCAGAGACATATGTTCTGATCGGTTCGCACGTAGACAGTGTGCCTCAAGGCGGAAATTTCGATGGTTTGGCCGGCGTTTTGGCAGGGCTCTACTGTATGCTCCGGGCAATGCAAGCGGGCGTTGTTTTTACCCGACCGGTCAAGGTAATCGCCATGCGCGCCGAGGAAAGTGCCTGGTTCGGCCCGTGCTATATTGCTTCGAAATGCCTTACCGGAACCCTCACCGAGGCTGAACTGGACTCGACACACAAGGGCGACGGGCGGACCATGGCCGACCATATGCGCGACGTCGGAATTGACACTGGCCCCATGCGCCGCAATTCCCCGCTGATCGATCTGTCGCGCATCGC
>JAHEFH010000128.1:6518-8087 GCA_024640245.1 Paracoccaceae bacterium
GAGACTGGTTTTCCGGTCGACTGGCGTGTAATCAACAAAGGTGACCAAAGCGACACCGCCTGAGGATTAATGACATGCATACCAACGCTTTTCCTGACCGAGCCCTGATGGCCGAGGTCACCGCCAAGGCCTTGATCGAAATTAACGCTGTCCACTTCAACGCCGAAAAACCGTTCACATTCACGTCCGGATTGGCGAGTCCGGTGTATATAGACTGCCGAAAGTTGATCTCTTATCCGCGGATCCGCGAGACGCTGATGGACTTCTCGGTTTCGGTGTTGCTGCGTGAAATCGGCTTTGAACAGATCGACACCGTTGCCGGAGGCGAAACCGCCGGCATTCCCTTCGCTGCCTGGATCGCCGCCAACATGGGTCTGCCCATGCAATATGTGCGTAAAAAGCCCAAGGGTTTTGGCCGTGATGCCCAGATCGAGGGCGACATTGTCGAAGGCCAGCGGGTTCTGCTGGTCGAGGACCTGACCACCGACGGGCGCAGCAAGGTCAAGTTCTGCGAGGCATTGCGGCGGGCGGGCGCACATGTATCGGACACGATCGTTGTATTCTACTACGATATCTTCCCCGAAACGCGGGACATGTTGAAAGAGCATGGCCTTCGCCTGCACGCGCTGGCGACCTGGTGGGATGTCCTCGAGGTTTGCAAGCAAAAGAACTACTTTGATCCCAAAACGCTGGGTGAAGTGGAAAGTTTTCTCAATCATCCGATCGAATGGTCCGGTCGGAATGGCGGCGCCACGGAAATCGACAGATGAAAAATACACACGAAATTTTCGACACACTTATCGAATTGCTGGAAGATCTTGGGAAGTCGACGCGCGGCTATCGGAAATGTGCCGAAGTCGCCTTGGCGGCAGCTGCGGAAAATCCGGATATTGCCGCACCGCTCTATGTTCTCGCAACGGCGGCAGAGAGGTTCGTCGATATCAATGACCGTATGCCTGTGCCATCAAAGGTGATGCAGGCTGCCTACGAAAGCTATATCGGCGATGTAGCGACGTTGAGGGACGGATTCGCGGGCGATGACGACAAGCAAAAAGTTGATCTCCTGAATAGCGTCGCTGCACGCATAATCGCGCGTTGGTGAAGCCCGAAGGGGTGGACCGCGGGCTGTTGGAACTTCAGACGATTGCGGTGCGGCCCTGATTAGGGCGCCGATCTTCCCGGTTTATTTGGAAACTTGTAAAGAGTCCGCAATGCGGGCGGAATGTGGGCTCGAGAGATTTGCATTCTCCGGGACCGGCCATAGCCGGTCGCCCGAATACTAGATGCGTTTTGCACACACTAAACGCTCCAGATCGCCTAATGACGACAAGCACCCTTACGAAAAAACCTGATGCTCGCTACAGTTCCAGTCAAGGTGTCCTGCGGGTTTTCCCCTTTCATGCGGGTAGCTGTTGACGGCCTTTGGGTCGAACCCTCGGGCCGTCCGAACAATTTTTTCGATGTGCCAAAGGCAAACCTTTCGGAGGAAGCGATCAAGGTATTATGACGAGTTCCAGATTGTGGCCAGTGACCTTGTACCATGAGGATAATGATTCAGTATTTTTTGCA
>JAHEFH010000020.1 GCA_024640245.1 Paracoccaceae bacterium
CGGTCTGCTGGCGCACAGAATGCAATTCGGGAACGGCACAGGGTTGCCATGGAGCGTGCGGTGATTTATCTGACCGCGGCTCGCGGTTTGGTGCACGCCGGACCGGATGTTTCGGAGTTGGCGGCGGCAGAATTGCATGAGGGTATCGCAGCTTTGAATTCCCTTATCGGCCGCGTTGATGTAGAAGACCTTCTCGACGAGATATTCGCGAGCTTCTGTTTGGGCAAGTAGTCAGGATTGTTTCACGTGAAACATTACGATGTCATAGTGATCGGTGGCGGTCATGCGGGCGCGGATGCGGCGCAGGCGGCGTGGCGCATGGGCGCGCGGACCGCGCTGGTGACTCATGCCTTTGCCAAGATCGGCGAGATGTCCTGCAACCCCGCAATCGGCGGATTGGGTAAGGGCCATCTGGTGCGTGAGATCGATGCGATGGATGGCGTGATGGGCCGCGTTGCCGATCGGGCCGGCATCCAGTTCCGCCTGCTTAACCGGAAGAAGGGGCCTGCGGTGCAAGGACCGCGGGCACAAGCAGACAGGGCGCTCTATCGCGCCGCGATGCAGAGCGAGTTCACGGACCGGGATGGCCTTGATGTGATCGAGGCAGAGGTCGCCGATCTGCTCATGCGTTCGGGACGTTGCGAGGGCATCGTGCTGGCGGATAGGTCTGAGATCACCTCGGGTGCAGTCGTCCTGACGACCGGCACGTTCTTGCGTGGCGTCATCCATATTGGAGACGTCTCGAAGCCGGGCGGGCGGATGGGGGACAATCCTTCGGTCAAACTTGCAGAACGCATGGATACATTCGACCTGCCGATGGGGCGCCTGAAAACCGGCACGCCGCCGCGACTGGACGGACGCACGATCAACTGGGATATTCTCGACAGCCAACCCGGCGATGACGATCCGGTGCTGTTTTCGTTTCTTTCGGACGCTCCGGTGGTGCGGCAGGTGGCCTGCGGTATCACTCACACAAACGAAAAAACCCATGAGATAATCGAGCGAAACCTGAAACGCTCGGCCATGTATGGTGGCCACATAGAGGGCGTTGGCCCTCGGTATTGTCCGTCGATCGAGGATAAGGTTGTGCGGTTTGCCGATAAATCCTCGCATCAGGTTTTTCTGGAACCGGAAGGGCTCGAGGACCATACGGTCTACCCGAACGGCATTTCCACATCGCTGCCGGTCGACGTCCAGGAGGCCTATGTTAAATCGATTGTCGGGCTCGAGCAGGTAAGCATTCTGCAACCCGGCTATGCCATAGAATACGATTATGTCGATCCGCGTGCGCTGCGGCATACGCTTGAACTGAAAGATGTTTCCGGGCTGTATCTGGCCGGACAGATCAATGGCACCACCGGATATGAAGAAGCAGCGGCGCAGGGTCTGGTCGCCGGTCTGAATGCCGCAGCCCGTGTGCAAGGCAAGGAACCTGTAATTTTTGACAGGGCAGAGGCCTATATCGGCGTGATGATTGACGATCTTGTGACGCGCGGGGTCAGCGAGCCTTACCGGATGTTCACCTCGCGCGCCGAATACCGCCTGTCGCTTCGCGCCGATAATGCCGACCAGCGTTTGACGCCAATCGGCTTGAAGCTCGGCTGCGTCCAGTCCGAGCGCGCTGTCGCTTTTGACAGGAAAATGGAAAAGCTGGCGGATGCCAAGGCGCTGTTCTCGAACTTGTCGATGACGCCGACAGAAGCGGCGAAATCGGGCATCAAGATAAATCAGGACGGCGTCAGGCGAAGCGCGATGGAGTTTCTGGGTTTCCGTGATATGGACGCCGCGAAGCTGGCGCAGGTCTGGCCGGAGCTGGGTGCGCTTGATGCCGATATTGTGCACCAAGTGGAACGGGACGCGATCTATGCGGGTTTTATCGAACGCCAAAGCTCGGACGTTGCTGCTATGCGGCGGGACGAAAATCTGCGAATTCCGGAATCCCTCGACTATCTGGGTGTTGCTGGATTGTCGAACGAACTTCAGCAAAAACTTTCCAAGGTCCGTCCCGCCACACTGGGGCAGGCCGGGCGTATTGACGGAATGACGCCGGCCGCGCTGGCGCTTATTCTGGTCAAGATTCGGCAATCCTCGGCCAAGCGGCGAGCATGAGTTCCGAGCGTGACGCAAAAGCGAGACTGGCTGCGATGCCGGATGTTTCACGTGAAACAATGGCGCGCCTGGAAACCTACCACGACCTGACGCTTAAGTGGACGCCGAAGATCAATCTGGTCAGCAAGGCGGCGCAGGAAGCCTTGTGGGAGAGGCATTTTCTCGATTCCGCACAGCTTTGGCCGCTTTGTCCGACCGATGCCAAAACATGGATAGACCTTGGGTCCGGAGGAGGGTTTCCAGGTCTGGTCATTGCGATCATCGCGGCAGGGGTGGCGCCCGAGTTGCGGGTTACCCTAGTCGAAAGCGATGCGCGCAAGTGCGCATTCCTGCGAACGGTCGCGCGGGAAACCGGCGTGGATGTGACGGTTCTGACCCAGCGGGCGGAGACGCTGGAGCCGAATCGGGCCGACGTTGTATCGGCGCGGGCACTGGCGCCGGTCGCCGACTTGCTCGGATATGCCGGCAGAATTCTTCGGCCAAGCGGTGTTTGCCTGTTTTTGAAGGGCCGACAGCACGATAAAGAACTGGAGGCCGCGGCGGAAATGTGGTCTTTTGAGGTGACGAAAACGCCCAGCCTTACGGATCCCGACGGTGCGATCCTTAAAATAAAGGACATCTCGCGTGAGCGGTTACCAGAATAGCCGAAACAGGCCGAAGATCATATCGATTGCAAACCAGAAGGGCGGGGTCGGAAAGACCACGACGGCAATCAATCTTGGCACGGCCCTTGCCGCGGTCGGAAAGCGCGTCTTGCTGATCGACCTCGATCCGCAAGGCAACGCCTCGACCGGACTGGGAGTTGACCGGGCCAACCGCCTGGTAACCACGTATGATGTTCTGGTTGATCGCCAGCCGATTTCCGAAGCGATCGTTCAGACTAAAATCGCCAACCTGTCGATCATTCCCGCGACAGTCGACCTCAGCTCCGCTGACGTGGACATGATGGACGATCCTAAGCGGATACTGCGGCTGAAAGAGGCGCTGAGTCAGGGTGCGACGAATTTCGACTATATCCTTATAGATTGCCCGCCATCGCTTAGCCTGCTGACTCTGAACGCATTTTCGGCCAGCGATTCCGTTCTCGTGCCGCTGCAGAGCGAATTTTTTGCGCTCGAAGGCCTGTCGCAGTTGATGCTGACGGTGCGCGAGGTGCGCCAGAACGTAAACCCGAACCTGCACATAGAGGGCGTAATCCTGACGATGTACGACAAGCGCAACCGGCTGTCGAAGCAGGTCGAGAGCGATGTCAGGGATAATCTCGGCGATCTGGTGTATTCAACTATCGTGCCGCGAAACGTCAGGGTCAGCGAGGCCCCGTCTTTCGGGTTGCCCGCGATCCTTTATGACCCGCAAAGCAAAGGAAGCACCGCGTATCAACGCCTTGCGGCAGAATTCATTCTGCGCACGCAAGAAGCCGAGGCGGCAGCGCATCAGGCGAATGGATAACAGATGACAAACAAACAGGAAAAACGGGGATTGGGGCGCGGACTTTCTGCGCTGATGGCCGATCTCGACGCGCCGCACGCCAAGGCGGAGGGCGCAGAGGCCTCAGAAAGCAAGGGCCAGTCCAGCCTGCCGATCGAGCGGGTCCACGCCAATCCCGATCAGCCGAGGAGGGATTTTTCTCGCGACGATCTGGAAGATCTTGCAAGCTCGATCGCCGAAAAAGGCATTATCCAACCGCTGATAGTGCGACCAGATCCAAACCGCGCCGGTGATTACCAGATCGTTGCGGGAGAGCGTCGCTGGCGGGCGGCACAAATTGCCAAATTGCACCGCGTACCGGTCCTGATCCGCGACCTGGACGATATGGCGGTTCTGGAAATCGCAATCATAGAAAACGTTCAGCGGGCGGACCTGAATGCCGTTGAAGAGGCGCTCGGATATCGCCAATTGATGGACAAGTTCGGGCATACGCAGGAAAAAATGTCTTCAGCGCTAGGCAAGAGTCGTAGCCATATTGCCAACATTCTCAGGCTGTTAACGCTTCCGGATGATGTTCAGCGGTTGTTGCGAGATGGAAGACTGACCTATGGCCATGCGCGCGCCCTGATCACCGCGGGCGACCCCATGTCCTTGGCGCGTATCGTGATCAGCAAGGGATTGTCAGTGCGCCAGACCGAAGCGCTGGCGAAATCCGGCCTTTCAAACCGTAAGCGAACAAGAACGCAGAGCACCAAAGACAGCGATACGCGTGCCCTGGAGGCCGATCTTTCGGCAAACCTGAACATGAAAGTGTCTATTGACCACAAAACTGGTACGGAAACCGGGCAAATTTCAATCGCCTACAATTCCCTGGATGATCTGGACGATCTTTGCCGGCTTTTGTCGGCTATGCGTCAGGACGAGACCAGATAAACATTGCAACACCGGACACGGTTCCGGCTTGAAGGACCAACAGCCACTGCGGCGCGCTCATCACAAACGAAATCAAAACTGCTGCCAGCATGCACAAGGATGATGCCCATTTCGAGCGCCGGGAAATGGCTCCTCTTTCCTGCCAGTCCCGTATCGCCGGGCCGAATTGATCGTGTTCTAACAACCACTTATGGGCTTTATTCGAAGATCTCGCAAAACAGATCGCGGCCAGCAACAGGAAGGGAACGGTTGGAACGACCGGCAGCAAAATACCAATAAATGCCATGACCATCGCGATCCCGCCGCATATGAACCAAAGCGGCTTCATACCAACAGCTCCCGCAGTACAGCGTTCAGCACCATCCGGCCCGGACCGATTGCGCGAATGCGCCGCCCGTCTTGCTCCAGCATGTTTTGATCAACCAAGCTTTGCAGCTTTGCTGCGAGAATTGGTTCGCCGCCCAGTTTCTCAAACCGGTCCAGGTCACTTCCTTCGGTCAGACGCAGCGACATCATCAGGTATTCCGCCGCTTGGTCCGAAGGTGAGACAATTTCTGACGTTTGAATTGCAGTACCTTGTTTTTCAACGGTTAAAAGCCAATCTTCCGGCTGTCGACAAGACTCTGTTGCGTGGCGCTGGTCATTGACCGTGACGCGACCGTGCGCTCCGGGACCAACGCCAACATAATCGCCATAGCGCCAATAAACAAGATTGTGCCGGCTCTCGGCGCCCTTGACGGCGTGGTTCGATATCTCATAGGCCGAAAATCCGTGTTTATCGCAGATTTCCTGCGTCTGTTCGTACATATCGGCACTGGTTTCCGCTGTTGGCAGACCCCGAAGACGGCCTCTGTCATACAAATCGCCAAATCTGGTGCCAGATTCGATCGTCAACTGGTACAGTGACAGGTGATCTACGGCCATCGCGGCCGCTTCCTTGAGCTCTTCCTGCCAATCAACGAGAGTCTGGCCCTGCCGAGCGTAAATCAAATCAAAGCTGACGCGCTGAAAATGGTCCCGCGCAATGTCAAAAGCCCGGCGCGCTTCCGTGGCCGAATGCAGGCGCCCCAAAGACTTTAGGTCAGAGTCCTTAAGAGATTGAATACCCATGGAAAGCCGGTTAACACCTGCCTGGGAAAAGGCCGCGAATTTGCCGGCCTCGACGGATGTCGGGTTGGCTTCCAGCGTCACTTCGAAATCATTTGAAACCGACCAGTTGGCGTGGACTGCCTCCAATATGGCGGCGACGGTCTCCGGCGCCATCAAACTGGGTGTTCCGCCTCCGAAGAACACCGAACCGACCGACCTCCCGGTCGTCATTTGGCCGGAATTTTCGATTTCGCGGACGAGAGCCGATTGCCAGCGCTTGTGATCTATACTGTCGCGAACATGGGAGTTAAAGTCGCAGTAGGGGCACTTCGACTGGCAAAACGGCCAGTGAATATAGACACCGAACCCTCCCGCCTGCCAATCCTCAGTCACCGAAGCATCCAGCAACCAGTTTAGCGAATGCGTCGGCGCGGTGGCTCATGTCATGTTTTTGGGACGGATCCATTTCCCCGAAAGTCTCTTTAAGGCCGTCCGGTTGAAAAATCGGGTCGAAACCAAAGCCATGCTCCCCGCGCATCGGCCAGACGACCTGGCCCTCGACTGTTCCGGCGAAAATCTCGTCATGACCGTCCGGCCAAGCCAGGCATAGCGTGCAGCAAAACCGAGCCCTCCACGGCTTAAGCACCTGTTTTTCGAGAAGTAATGCCCAAACACGGGTCATTGCCATCTTGAAATCGCGTCCCTGCGGTGTCTCGGCCCAATCGGCGGTGTAGACACCCGGTTGACCATCCAGACCGTCGACCTCTATCCCGCTGTCGTCGGACAATGCGGGCAATCCGGAGGCCTTGGCCGCAAAATGCGCCTTGATCCTTGCGTTGCCTGCAAAATTATCCTCGGTCTCCGCAGGCTCGGTCAGGCCGAGATCGCCGGCCGAGACGACCTCTATACCGTAAGGGGCCAGAAGTTCAGCGATCTCGCGCAGTTTGCCTGCGTTGTGCGAGGCAAGAACGATCCGCTTTTCAGTCAGCTTACGCATTTACGAGGTAGCCTTCACCTGTGCCGCGATCAGCTCCGCCACGCCCATCTCCGCCAGATCCAGCAACTCGTTGAATTCCGCGCGCGTAAAGGTCGAGCCCTCGGCAGAGCCTTGCAGCTCCACGAGTCCACCCGACCCGGTCATCACGAAATTGGCGTCCGTACCAGCGACGCTGTCTTCCTCATAGTCGAGGTCGGCAATCGGCTGACCGCCATAAATACCGCAGCTGATAGCGGCAATATGGTCGGTAATGGGATCGGATTTGATGTCACCCGCCTTAATCAGTTTGTTGACCGCAAGACGAAGGGCAACCCAGCCGCCGGTAATCGACGCGCAGCGCGTTCCGCCGTCGGCCTGCAAAACGTCGCAATCCACGGTTATCTGGCGCTCGCCCAACGCGACACGATCAACACCCGCCCGCAGAGACCGCCCGATTAGGCGCTGGATTTCCTGCGTACGTCCTGATTGCTTGCCGGCAGCAGCTTCACGCCGGTTGCGCGAGCCGGTTGCGCGGGGCAACATCCCGTACTCCGCCGTGACCCAGCCCAGACCGCTGTTCCTGATCCACGGCGGCACGCGATCCTCGAGCGAGGCCGTGCACAGCACATGGGTGTCGCCGCATTTGATCAGGCAAGAGCCCTCTGCGTGTTTTGTCACATCAATATCGATTGTGACGGGACGGATTTCATTGTTGGCTCTGCTGGAAGGTCGCATGATTACTCCTGTTTTTCGCGTGATACCCTTTTGACCGGCCCAGCGCAAACGGCGATTGACCTGAACGTTGCGAGTACCTATTTTTCTGGTTGGCGTTAAAAAAGGAAAATCCGTTGGTCGACATACCGTCCAGCCCGATAGACACGTTGACAGGCCGCAGCAGAGAAGTGTTTCGCCTGCTGGTCGAGTCCTACCTGCAAACCGGAGAGCCCATCGGTTCGCGGTCGTTGACGCGCGCCATGACCGAAAAGGTATCTGCCGCAACAATCCGCAATGTCATGCAGGATCTGGAATTGCTGGGCCTGCTCGACAGCCCTCATGTGTCTGCGGGACGTATTCCGACAGAACTGGGTTTGCGCCTGTTTGTGGACGGCCTGCTGGAGGTCGGCGACCTCGACACCGAAGAGCGCCGCCAGATCGAAAGCTCGCTCGAAAGCAAGGACCGGGACATCCGCAGTGTACTCGACAAGGCGGGATCGCTGCTGTCGGGGCTGACACACGGTGCAAGTTTGGTCTTCGCGCCCACGACCGAGGCGCCAATCAAGCACATCGAATTCGTGTCTCTGGCGCCCGACCGCGCGCTTGTCGTGCTGGTTACTGCCGACGGACAGGTCGAGAACAGGCTGTTCCAACCTCCGCAGGGGCAGACCGCTTCGGCAATGCGTGAGGCCGCGAATTTCCTGAATGCGATCGTGGCCGGACATACGATCTCCGAGCTTAGAACCGTCGTCAAGCGCGAGATCGAAAAGCGGCGCCGCGAAATCGACGTTTTGGCGAAATCCATGATCGAGGAAGGCGTTGCCGCCTGGTCCGATGACGCCGGAGCAGAGCAGCGGTTGATTGTCAGCGGGCGCGCCAATCTTCTGGACAGTGCCTCGAATCAAATTGATCTTGAACGGATCCGTGCGTTGTTCGACGATCTGGAGCGCAAGAAGGATATAGCGCAGTTCCTTGATCTGACCGAAGGCGGAGACGGGGTGCGGGTTTTTATTGGCTCCGAGAACAAACTTTTTTCACTTTCGGGTAGCTCTTTGGTGGTTTCTCCATATATGAACGCTGATCGTAAAGTGATCGGCGCGGTCGGGGTCATCGGACCCACAAGATTGAACTATGGCCGTATCGTTCCAATTGTAGATTATACCGCCCAACTGGTTGGGCGGATGCTGTCAAACAGGAGTTGAGTGTGACAGAGGCGAAAAAGAAAAACACGGACAAAAGCAGCGCGGACGAATTTCTGGATGATCTGCTGGATCTCGAAGCTCTCGCGGATTCCGAGCTGATGCGCGAAGATCGGTCTGAAAAGAAGGTCTCCCTTGCCGGAGAAGAAACACCCGAAGAAGAGCAGGCCGCAGAAAACCAAACCATGTCCGAGGCCGAAGCGCTGCGTGACGAAATATCCGTTCTCCAGGACCGCCTGATGCGCGCTTTGGCCGAGGCCGAGAACCAGCGCAAGCGCGGGATTCGCGAACGGCATGAAGCCGAGGAGCGCGGCGGACGCAGGCTGGCCCGCGATATTCTTCCTGTTTACGACAATATGAAGCGGGCGCTTGAAACCATCGACGACCAGCAGCGCGAGCAGTCAAAGGCCCTGATCGATGGTATCGAGCTGACGCAGCGCGAATTGTTGAATGTATTCAAGAAGAACAACATTCTGCCCATCGATCCGCAAGTCGGCGACAAGTTCGATCCGAATTTGCACGAGGCGCTGTTCGAGGCTCCGGTTCCGAACGTTAAAAAGGGCCACATCATTCAGGTTTTGGGCGAAGGCTTTACCATTGCCGGCAGCCTTGTGCGGCCGGCCCAGGTCGGCGTTTCCTCGGGCGGCTAACCGCCTGATATCTCTTTCAGTTCATAAATAAGCGCCAGCGCCTCGCGCGGCGTCAGTTCGTCCGGAAAAACGGATTCCATCCGCTCCTGTACCGCAGAAGGTTTCGACCGCTGCGGCGCAGGGGCGGATTTTGCATTGAACAGCGGCAGCTCATCCAGAAGGTCGTCGGCTTTACCAACGCCTTCGCGGTCGCCCTTCTCCAGGGCTTCCAGCACGATGCGGGCCCTGTCGGTCACCGAGGCCGGCAGGCCGGCAAGCCTGGCAACATGCACCCCGTAAGAACAGTCCGCCGCGCCAGCCACGACCTCATGCAGGAAGATGATCTCTCCGTTCCATTCACGCACCGAAACCGTCGCGTTGGTCAGGCCGGCCAACTTGGACGACAGCCCCGTCAGCTCGTGGTAATGCGTGGCGAACAGGGTGCGGCAGGTGTTGACGTCGTGCAGATGCTCGAGCGTCGCCCAAGCGATCGACAACCCGTCATAGGTCGCCGTTCCACGGCCGATTTCGTCCAGAATTACCAGTGCACCAGGTCCCGCCTGATTGAGAATCGCGGCCGTCTCGACCATCTCGACCATGAAGGTCGAACGTCCACGCGCCAGATCGTCCGAGGCACCGACGCGAGAGAACAACTGTGTCACCACGCCGATCTCTGCGCTGTCGGCGGGAACGTAACTGCCGGTCTGGGCCAGTAAGGCGATCAAGGCGTTCTGGCGCAGGAAGGTCGATTTACCCGCCATGTTCGGTCCGGTAAGCAACCATAGAGGCTTGGCATCCTCGCCGCCTTTCGACAGGTCGCAATCGTTGGCCACAAAACCGCTGCCGCCATCGCGCCTCAGCGCTGCTTCGACCACCGGATGTCTGCCGCCCTGAATGCGGAAACGGTGATCCGGCGTCAGCTTCGGCCGGACCCAGCCCTCGCCGTTCGCAAGATCGGCGAAGGACGCCGCCAGATCGATCTCTGCCAGCGCGCGAGATGCCGCGCTGGTACGCTCGGCCACGGCCAGAACCTCCGCTGTCAGGTCCGCGAAAATCCCCGCCTCGATCGCCAGCGCCCGTCCGCCTGCGTTCAGGATCTTGGTCTCCATTTCCGACAGCGCAACGGTAGTAAACCGCACCGCATTTGCCGTGGTCTGGCGGTGGATGAAACTGTCGCTGTGGTCCTCACCGAGCATTTTCTTCGCATGTGTGGATGGAGTTTCGATGAAATAACCCAGCACGTTGTTGTGCTTGATCTTCAGCGCGCTGATGCCTGTCTGCTTCACGTAGTCCGCCTGCAAGGCAGAGATTACCTTGCGGCCCTCGTCGCGCAATTTCCGCGCCTCATCGAGATCTATGTCATAGCCCTTGGCAACAAACCCGCCGTCACGGGCCAGCAGCGGCGGCTCGGCAATGACGGCACGCTCCAGCAGGGTAACCAGCGCTTCGTGACCGGTCAGCGCCTCTGCTGTCGCCGACAATTGTTGCGGCAATTCTTTGGCCCGCAACAACTTGGCGATGGCTCCGGCCTGCACCAGACCGTTGCGAAGCGCAGCCAGATCGCGTGGACCGCCACGGTCCAGAGACAGCCGCGACAAGGCACGATCAACGTCAGGCACCTGCCGCAGCAAGTCGCATAGTTTCTCCCGCAAGCTGTCGTCGGCTGCGAAAAACCCGACGCCGTCAAGACGGGCGTTCAGCACTTCGATGCGAGTCGAGGGGTTGGTAAGTCGCTGCTCCAGCAAACGTGCGCCTGCGCCGGTGACCGTCCTGTCCACACAGTGCAACAAGGAACCGGACCGCTCGCCGGAAAGGCTACGGGTCAGTTCCAGATTGCGGCGCGTTGCGGCGTCGATCTGCATCGCAGCCTGCTCTGCCTCTTGCTGCGGAGCCAGCAACAAGGGAAGCTTTCCGCGCTGCGTGATTTCCATATAGCTGACGATAGCGCCCAGCGCTGCCAGTTCGGCCCGACCGAACTGGCCATAACCCTCAAGCGACTTGACGCCGAACAATTCGCACAGCTTTTGGTCCGCATTGGTGCTGTCAAAGGCCGATGGCGACAGGGCTGTCGGTGCGGCGCCGGCCTCCTCGACGACCTCGGCCAGATCTTCGTCAGCGCGGTCGCTGATCAGAACCTCTTTCGGGGCAAGCCGCGCCAGCAGATGACCGAGCGCGACACGCGATGTTGTTTGCACGTGAAAATCGCCGGTCGACATGTCGGCCCATGCCAGCGCATATGCATCGCGGACCTGTGCAAAGGCGCACAGATAGTTGTGGCGGCGCGCATTCAGCAGGCTGTCCTCGGTCAGGGTTCCAGGGGTCACAAGGCGCACGACTCCGCGTTTCACGACGGATTTCGAGCCGCGCTTCTTGGCTTCTGCCGGATCCTCTAGCTGTTCGCAGACGGCGACGCGAAATCCCTTGCGGATCAGCGTCAGCAGGTAGTTTTCGGACGAATGAACCGGCACGCCGCACATCGGGATATCCTGCCCCAGATGTTTGCCGCGCTTGGTGAGCGCGATGTCCAGCGCCTCAGTCGCGGCCACCGCATCGTCGAAAAACATCTCGTAGAAATCGCCCATGCGGTAGAACAGCAAAGCGTCGGGATACTCCGCCTTGATGTCCAGAAACTGCGCCATCATCGGCGTTATGCCGCCTTTGCCTGCTGTCACGTTCTACCCCTTGGTTCGGGATAGAATACAGAAGCGGCATGAACAGTAAAAGATCAAACTGCCTCGTCGCGGGCGCGTTTGGCAAGTTTCTCTGGCGAGATGGGTCAGCCTCAAAACGCGGGCGTATTAAACGACCGCTCTGACGCGGGACCAGTCGGAAGGATGTAACGAAAGCGGTTACAGCTTGCGGTACGGGAAGGAAAAAAGGGATGAGGGGTTAACCCTTCATCCCCTCCCAGAATTTACGGACCTTGCCGAAAAAGCTGGCGCTTTCGGGGCTGTTGTTTTCATCGAGGCTGTCAAATTCCTGCAGCAACTCTTTCTGCTTTGCGGATAGGTTGACGGGTGTCTCCACCGCCAACTCGAGGAACAGGTCGCCCTTCGTTCCGCCGCGCAGGGCCGGCATGCCTTTACCCTTGAGGCGCATCTGCTTGCCGGATTGCGAGCCGGCCGGGATTTTGACGCGGCTCTTGCCGCCATCGATGGTCGGCACTTCGATTTCGCCGCCCATAGCCGCAGACACCATGCTGACCGGAACCCGGCAATAGAGCGTGGTTCCATCGCGCTCGAACAGGTTGTGGTCGGCCACTTCGATAAAGATATACAGGTCGCCGCTTGGGCCGCCGCGCATGCCTGCCTCGCCCTCGCCGGCCAGCCGGATACGGGTGCCGGTCTCGACGCCTGCGGGAATGTTGACGTTCAGCGAGCGGGCTTTTTGCTGGCGACCACTGCCGGCGCAGGCCTTGCAGGGGTTGGTGACGATCTCGCCATGTCCGTTACAGGTCGGGCAGGTGCGTTCGACCGTGAAGAAGCCCTGTTGCGCGCGGACCTTGCCCATACCGTTGCAGGTCGGGCAGGATGACGGCTCCGATCCGCTCTCGGACCCGTTGCCGTGACAAGTGTCACAGTTGACCGAGGTAGTGATCGAGATGTTTTCCTGTTTGCCGGCATAGGCATCTTCGAGAGAAACCCGCAGATTGTAACGCAGGTCCGATCCGCGCGTTGCGCGCTGACTGCCGCCTCCGCGCCGTCCGCCCATGAAATCGCCGAACAGATCGTCGAAAACGTCCGAAAAAGCCGAAGAAAAATCAGCGCCGCCACCGCCACCGCCCGGACCGCGTCCGCCCATGCCGCCTTCGAAGGCCGCATGGCCGAAGCGGTCATAGGCAGCTTTCTTGTCGTTATCCTTGAGAACTTCGTAGGCCTCGTTCACTTCCTTGAACGCGGCCTCGCTTTTGGGGTCGTCCTTGTTGCGGTCTGGATGCAGCTCCATCGCTTTTTTGCGATAGGCTTTCTTGATCTCGGATTCCGAGGCGTCCTTGGAAACACCCAACAACTCGTAATAGTCGCGTTTTGCCATTTTGCCTCCGTGTCACGCAATGTCGGCCCGCGTGGGGCCGACACCTTTTGTGCAGACGGTTAGAGCGGCCGCTTAGCGGTCGTCTTTTCCGAGATCTTCGAAATCGGCATCGACGATATCCTCGTCAACCGGGTTTGGTTCACCTTCATCGCCTTCGGCATCAGCCTGCGCCTTGTAGATCGCTTCGCCCAGCTTCATCGCGGCCTCTGTCAAATCCTGTGACAGCGACTTGATCTTGCCGGCGTCGTCGGATGCCAGCGCGTCTTTCAGCGCCTTGATCGACAGCTCGATTACTTCGACAGTGGAAGGGTCCACCTTGTCACTGTGCTCTTCCAGCGATTTCTCGGTGCCGTGGATCAGCGATTCCGCATTGTTGCGGGCCTCGACCAACGAGCGGCGTTCTTTATCCGACTCGGCGTTTTCCTCGGCTTCCTGAACCATCTTCTCGATGTCCTCGTCGGACAAGCCGCCGGAGGCCTGGATCGTGATCTTCTGTTCCTTGTTGGTGCCCTTGTCTTTGGCGGAAACAGACACGATGCCGTTGGCGTCGATGTCGAAGGTAACCTCGATCTGCGGCATGCCGCGCGGTGCCGGCGGGATGCTTTCCAGATTGAATTGGCCGAGCATCTTGTTGTCCTGCGCCATTTCACGCTCGCCCTGGAAGACGCGGATGGTCACCGCGCTCTGGTTGTCCTCGGCGGTCGAGAAGATTTGCGACTTCTTGGTCGGGATCGTGGTGTTGCGGTCGATCAGGCGGGTGAATACGCCGCCCAGCGTTTCGATGCCCAGCGACAGCGGGGTAACGTCCAGCAGAACCACATCCTTGACGTCGCCCTGCAGAACGCCGGCCTGAATGGCGGCACCCAGAGCGACAACCTCGTCAGGGTTCACACCCTTATGTGGTTCCTTGCCGAAGAACTTGGTCACTTCCTCGATCACTTTCGGCATACGGGTCATACCGCCGACCAGAACAACCTCGTCGATGTCCGACTTGCTGACGCCTGCATCCTTCAGCGCGGCATCGCACGGTTTCATCGAGCGTTTGATCAGGTCGATGACCAGGCTTTCCAGCTTGGCGCGGGTCAGTTTCATGACCAGGTGCAGCGGTTGGCCGCCTTTCGGGTCCATCGAGATGAACGGCTGGTTGATCTCAGTCTGCTGTGTGGAGGAAAGCTCGATCTTTGCTTTCTCGGCGGCTTCTTTCAGCCGTTGTAGGGCCATCTTGTCTTTTGACAGGTCGACGCCGGTTTCCTTTTTGAACTCGTCGGCAAGATATTCGACGATACGCATGTCGAAGTCTTCACCGCCAAGAGCCGTGTCGCCGTTGGTCGATTTAACCTCGAACAGGCCCTCGTCGATTTCCAGAACGGACACGTCGAAAGTACCGCCGCCAAGGTCATAAACAGCGATGGTTTTGCCACCCTCTTTGTCGAGACCATAGGCAAGCGCCGCGGCTGTCGGCTCGTTGATGATGCGCAGGACTTTCAGCCCGGCGATCTTGCCGGCGTCCTTGGTGGCCTGACGCTGGGCGTCGTTGAAATAGGCCGGAACAGTGATGACCGCTTCGGTAACGGTTTCACCGAGATAGCTCTCGGCGGTTTCTTTCATCTTTTGCAGGATGAAAGCGGAAACTTGTGACGGGGAGTATTTCTCGCCCTTTACCTCGACCCATGCATCGCCATTGCCGCCATCGACAATCTTGTAGGGGAGGTGCTTCGAGTCTTTCTTGATGGCCGGATCGTCGTAACGGCGACCGATCAGACGTTTGATCGCGAACAGCGTATTTTCGGAGTTGGTGACGGCCTGACGCTTGGCGGCCTGGCCGACCAGGCGTTCGTCATCTGTAAAAGCAACGATAGACGGAGTGGTGCGCGCACCCTCGGAGTTTTCGACGACCTTCGGTTGTGCCCCATCCATGATGGCAACGCAGGAGTTCGTGGTTCCTAGGTCAATACCAATAACTTTGGCCATTTTTCAGTCCTTTTCTTTCGGCGATTTTGGAATACCAGCCCGGATTTTCGGCACCAGCACCCCATCCCAAGAGCGACCAGGCAAGGCCGCTTCAACAACAAAACTATATAGGTGGGCTTTTTGGAGCCTGCAACCGCCCAATCGCAGAATTTTGCACCGTTCGGTGGATTAAGATAACAGATACGCTAGATACCCGATCGGAGCCGATATAAGAGGTGAGCCAGGCAATGCAAAGGGTAAATGTAAACGGGGTGGAGCTGTTCAAATCGGCGTTCTCGCTACCGGAGCAAACCGCTTTGCGCGACGACCTCCGCGCCATCGCCCGCGCCGCGCCGATGTTTTCGCCGGTGACCCGCTGGGGCAAGCCGATGTCTGTCAGGATGACCTCTGCCGGCAAATACGGCTGGTATTCGGACCGGCGCGGCTATCGCTATATCGACCGGCACCCTTCGGGAGGAGATTGGCCCCCGATACCGGAGTCCATCCTGAAAATCTGGTCGGATTATTCTGAGGCCGACCGGATGCCGGATTGCTGCCTGATCAATCACTATACTGAAGGCGCGAAAATGGGCCTGCATCAGGATTGCGACGAAGCGGATTTTTCTTGGCCGGTAGTCTCGGTCTCGCTGGGCGACGAGGCGTTGTTCCGGGTCGGCGGTTCCGAAAGGAGTGATCCGACACAGTCGGTCTGGCTGGCCTCTGGCGATGTCGTCGTGATCGGCGGCGCAGCGCGTCTGGCCTTTCACGGCATTGACCGGATCAAGTTCGGCAGTAGCCGCCTGCTGGAAGGCGGCGGGCGCATCAACATAACGCTGAGGGTCGTGGACGCCTGAGGTGTCAGCGTGCGGCGGTCGGGGCAAGCCGTTTCGACCGCTGCCCGATCATCAGGCCCAGCAACAGACAGGCCGCGCCCACGCCAAACGGGTAGAAAAGGTTTGTCACGGTCGCCGTATAATTGATGAAAACCGCGCCGCGCGCCTGATCAATGGTGTGGAACAGGGGGTTCCACAGAAAGAATTGGAGGACCGTGGACGACAGCCCGCTGGCCAGAACCATCTTGCCGCTGAAGAACATGTTGCTGCGGGAGTAGAACCCGGCCGCGATCTGAAGGAGTTTCGGCGCATAGGGGCGCAACGATACCGCCAGCACCCCCGCGCCCAGGCCCGAAAACCACGCCAGCCCCATCGCCACCGCAGCCTGCGGCGGCGCGTCGATGGTGACCGGCTCAAATAGAGCGTGTGTAGCCAAAAGCATGACCATCAGCGCCAGAATTTGGATGTAAAGGCTGGCCAGCGCCGCAGACAGGTACAGCAAAATCGGCGGCGTCGACCGGTGCCGGACCATCCTGCCTGCCGCTACGGCGCTGCCGACGACGCGACCGAAGGTGCGGCTGTGGACCAGAAACAGGAACACGCCGGTCAGCACCGAAAGCATGGCGTTGCCACGGACCATCAACTGGCCGATGTTGAGAGCGTTCAGGAACAGCACGATCAGGATCACCAGCACCAGAGCCTGCGCAATCTCGGATCCAATGGCGATGAAGGCATTGGCATGGGCGCTGCGGATGTCGCGAACGGTGGCGTGGTAGAGCACTGACAAAAAGACCGCGCCACCGCGCCAGACTTCGGAAAAGTCGCTGCGGGTAGACATGATGCACTCCTGTTGACGGGGTTACGGGTTGTCATTCTGCCGCAAAAACCCATAGTACGGCTGACAGTGTGCAGGATCGGAGCACAGGGCTAACAGAAGGTTAAAAAGATGGACAGGAAACAGATTTGCGAGACAATGCGGCATCTGGCGATCAAGGCCGGTGCCGAGATCATGGCGGTCTACCGCAGCCCAGAGTTCGAAGTGAAAATCAAATCCGACGACAGCCCCGTCACAATCGCCGACGAGCGCGCCGACGCGGTGATCTTTGCCGGACTGCGCAAGGCGTTTCCGGATGCGACCATCGTGACCGAGGAGCAGACCGATACCCACAGCGCCGACGCCGACACGTTTTTTATTGTGGACCCGCTTGACGGAACCAAGGAATTTGTCCATCGCCGCGGCGACTTTACGGTCAACATCGCGCTGGTCGAAAACGGCGTGCCAACGCTGGGCGTGGTCTATGCGCCCGCCAAGGACCGGCTGTTCATCACCGATGAAACGGGAAAATCCTACGAGGAAACCGGTGACTTGGCCGTTGGCGTCACCGGACCGATGACACCGCTGCATGTGTCGACGCCGGACAATACGGGCCTGGTCGTTGTGGCCAGCAAGTCCCACCGCGATCAGGCGACCAACGACTATATTGCGAAATACAGGGTGGCCGACATGACCGGCGCCGGGTCGTCGCTGAAGTTCTGCCTCGTGGCGACCGGCGAAGCCGACCTATATCCCCGCCTTGGCCGCACCATGGAATGGGACACCGCCGCCGGACAGGCGATCCTGCAGGGCGCAGGCGGCAAGGTCGTCCGGTTCGACAATCACACCCCGCTTGCATATGGCAAACCCGGATACGACAATCCCTTCTTTATTGCCTATGCGCCGGGTGTCGAACTGAAGAACGGTTAAGCAGATGGACGAGCACGACCTTTTGCGGGACGCCGCCCGTCGGGCCGGAGTATACCTCGACAGCGTCGGAACCCGCGATGTTTATCCCGGCGGCGAAGCTTTGGATGGCCTCAAAAACTTTGAAGAGCCGTTTCCCGAGCGCGGGAAGGATGCTGCCGAAACGCTGGCGTTGCTCGACACCTTCGGTTCGCCCGCCACCGTGGTTAGTAACGGACCGAATTACTACGGCTTTGTCATCGGGGCTACGTTGCCCGCGGCCGCGGCGGCCGAGCGGCTTGCCGCGGCATGGGATCAGTGCGCGGCATCCTTTACTAATTCGCCGGTGGCAGATGTGGTCGAAAAGACCGCGGCCCGCTGGATACTCGACGTGCTCGACCTGCCGCGAGAAAGCGCGGTGACCTTCGGAACCTCGGCGACTTCCTGCGGGCTGGTCTGTCTGGCAACGGCGCGGCGCAGTTTGCTGGCGCGCAAGGGTTGGGACTATGACGCAGACGGCCTGATCGGCGCGCCGGAAGTCAGGGTGGTCATTCCCGACACGATACATATCACCATGCGCAAGGCTCTGCGGATACTAGGCTTCGGCGAGGCCCGCCTGCTACGCACACCCACCGACACGCATGGCCGCGTCATACCGGAACAACTTCCGGAACTCGACGATATGACCATCCTGTGCCTGCAGGCGGGTGAGGTGAATACCGGAGAGTTCGATCCGTTCGGCCCGCTGGTTGCCAAGGCGCGGGCGGCTGGCACATGGGTGCATGTCGACGGTGCCTTCGGTCTGTGGGCGCGCGCCGCGCAGGATTTGCGGCACTTGACCGACGGTATCGAGGGCGCCGACAGCTGGACAACGGACGGTCACAAATGGCTGAATACGCCTTATGACGGAGCGGTCGGAATTTGCCGCCACGCCGATTTGATGGCGGCGGCCATGAACAGCGACGCGGCCTATTCCTCGGCCTCGGCCGACAGCCAGAAGAACCTCGGTATCGAGTTTTCCCGCAGGCCGCGCGGCATTCCGATCTGGGCCGCGCTGCGGGTTCTGGGCCGCGACGGAGTGGCGGAAATGGTGACGCGCCACTGCCGTCAGGCGCGCCGCGTTGCAGAGGCATTGCGCACAAACGGTTTCCACGTCCTCAACCGCTGCGTCCTCAACCAAGTGCTGTTCCGGCTGGACAGCGACGCGCGAACGGCGGCACTTCAAGCCGCAGTCGCGGCCGGCGGTAAGGCGTGGTTCGGGCCGACGGTCTGGCAAGGCCGTCCGGCGCTGCGTATCAGCCTGTCGTCGTGGCGCACCACCGATGCCGACGTTGACAGACTTGTCGAGGCGCTGCTGGCGGAGAAATCCGTATTGTGATCGGTCTGGTTTGGGTAGGGAAACGACTTGTTAACTAAGTCCGGCGCAGACTTGTAGTCAAGTTCACAGCCCTTCAACCGCAGGTTCCATGCTCCTGACCTCCACCGATTCAGTCCAACCAGAACCGCAACTGAGAACGCCCTGTATCCTTGATCTCAGCCGCAGTTTTTCGCGCGCCGCCCGGACCACACCGACAGGCATAGACCGCGTCGAACATGCTTACTGGAAAGAGTTGATGCGTCGCGACTGGCCGGTCTGGGCCATTGTCCGCCACGGAAATAATTACGCCCTTCTGGATCGCAAGGCGGCCGCCGGCCTGATGCGCCGGATTGGATGCGGTCGGCCTCTTGCGGTCGGTCTTGCGCGGATCGCACCGCAACTCCACCGTTCCTTTATTCGTCGCTATGCGAACACTTACCTGCGCCGCAATTCCACCTACTTCGGTTCCATGGCGGGGCTTATGGTGTTGCTTTCCGCGCGCTTCAAAAAGGGTTTCGAATACCTTAATGTCGGGCATTGCAATCTCGACGACATATTCTTGCGGCAGCTTAAAACGGTCGGCGCCGCACCGCTCCGCATCAAGCTGCACGACATGATCCCGCTGGACTACCCCGCCCTGGTACGGGCGGATACACCGGCGCTGTTCCAGGCCCGCGCCAGAGCGGCGATGACCTATGCCGATCAGATTATCTGCAACTCCGCCCACACTGCGCGGCGTGTTGAACACCACGGCGCCGGACTGTCGGTCCGACCGGATTGTCTGGTCGCGCATCTTGGCGTTTCGGTGCCGCAGAATGTCCGGCACCCCGCGCCGCAGGCACCTTACTTCGTCTGCATCGGGACCATCGAGCCGCGCAAAAACCATGCCTTCCTGTTCGAGGTCTGGCAGCGCCTGATCGATCAGGCGGCAGGGGAAAAGGTTCCTCTGCTTTATCTGGTCGGGGCAAGAGGCTGGCGGAACGACGACGTTTTTCGTCTGCTTGATACGTCACCCCTGATGGGCAGGCATATCTTGGAATGCCCGAGCCTGCACGATGCGGACATGTTCACCCTGCTGTCCGGCGCGGCGGGCCTGGTGTTTCCGAGTCGTGAGGAGGGCTACGGCCTGCCGGCGCTGGAGGCCCGCGCGCTGGGCGTCGAGGTCATCTGTTCGCCGATACCTGTATTTCAGGAGCTGCTGGAGGGCGATGCCACGATGCTCGGAACGGACGACCCGCAAGGCTGGGCCGATGCCATCCGGGCACGGGCGCGTTCCTTCGGAGCGCAGTCAACCGCGCGCACGGCCTGCGTTCCGACATGGGAGCAACATTTCGAAAAAGTATTCGGTCCGGAAGCCGTCGCTCCGGGTCAGGCCGCCCAGGGCGCCTTGACCTCGGTCAGGACGGTGTAAAGCGTCTGTTCGCTTTCATTGGCGCGCAGTTTTGCGCAGACATCCCTGTCTCGAAGTGTGCGCGAAACCAGCGCCAGAGCCTTCAGATGCTCCGCACCTTCGGCGGCCGGCGCAAGCAGGGTGAAGACCAGATCGACCGGTTGATGGTCGACCGAATCGAAATCAACCGGCTTTTCCAGCCGGGTAAACATACCCACAACCTTGCTCATGGACTCGAACCGCGCATGCGGGATCGCGATACCGCGCCCGACCCCTGTCGAGCCAAGCGCTTCGCGTTCCTGCAGCGCGGAAAAAACCTCGATGGCGTTCAGGCCGTAGACCGCATTCGCCTGCTCGGCAATATCCTGCAACAATCGCTTCTTGCTGGACACGCTGGAGGTGTAGCGAACGGCCTTCACGTCGAGAATTTCTTTGAGTTCCATATCTTATCTTCGGCTCTTCCCTAAGCAGACTGCGCCGTTTCGGCGTCAATCCAGCCTATGTTTCCATCCTTGCGCCGATAAACAACGTTCAGTCCCTTATGGCCTTCGTTCTTGAAAACCAGAACGCTCTCTCCGGCGAGCTCCATTTGCATTACAGCCTCCCCGACGGACAGAGATTGGATCTTGGTTTTCATTTCAGCGATGATCACAGGCTGCAGTGTATCGGGCTCGGCCGAGTCCTCGTCCGTGTCTTCGCTGGCGAGGATATACGACGAAGCGCCCGCACTTTCAACCGGTGATGACCTTTGGTTGTGGTGGTCCTTGAGCCGGCGCTTGTAGCGGCGCAGCTGTTTCTCCATACGTTCGGCGCATCCTTCGAAAGAATCGTATATTTCGGTCGCGCTCGCGCTGGCGTTGACCGACAGACCGGTAGACAGGTGAACCGAGGCCTCGCAAACAAAATTGTAACCGTTTTTCGAGAAGGTAACGACCGCTTCGGTCGGCCGTTCGGCGAATTTCTCGATAATACTGGCCAATCCGTCCTTCACGTGTTGCTGCAAAGAAGCGCCTACATCCAAGTGTTTTCCGCTGATCTGGTATCGCATTCAACCTCCTATCTGACCCGGTTCGGCAGGTGTTCGTTGATATGCGACGTCAACGCTGCGACCGGCCACAAAATTTAACCCTCAAGGATTTGGTTAGCGCGCCAAAGTCCTAGCTCAGTGATGAGAAAATTTTCGGGTTTTCATAATTTCAGACTAAGAACAGAATTTGAGTCGCGCAATAAGCATTGCGTGAAAGCCGGTTTTTTTGTTGGCGCGATTGGTTAAAAATACATCGGTCGGACGTCGGAGAGCCGGTCAGAAAGAGAAGTTCTCGCCCAGATAGACACGGCGAACATCCTCGTTCGCGACGACTTCTTCCGGGGTGCCGCTCATCAGCATCGCCCCGCCGTGCAGGATATAAGCGTAATCCACGATATCGAGCGTCTCGCGCACGTTGTGGTCGGTAATCAGCACGCCGATGTCGCGGTTTTTCAACTGTCCGACCAGATGTCTGATTTCACCCACCGCAATCGGATCTACCCCGGCAAAGGGTTCGTCCAGCAAGACGTAGCGGGGATTGCTGGCCAGGCAGCGCGCGATCTCGACCCGTCGCCGCTCACCGCCGGACAGAGCCAGCGCCGGCGTTTTGCGCAGATGCGCTATGGAAAATTCTTCCAGCAACTCCTCAAGCCGTTCCTTCCGCTTCAGGGCATCGGACTCCCACAACTCGACGATGGAGCCGATATTCTGTTCGACGTTCAGCCCGCGGAAGATGCTCGCCTCCTGCGGCAGATAGCCCAGCCCCATCTTGGCGCGCCGGTACATCGGCAACAGGGTTGCGTCTTTGCCGTCGATCAGCACGGTACCGCTGTCAGGCGCTATCAGTCCGGCTATGGCGTAAAAACAGGTTGTTTTGCCGGCGCCGTTCGGTCCGAGCAGGGCGACCACATCGCCACGATGAAGTTCAAGGCTGACATCCCTGAGCACCGCACGTTTGCCGTAGAACTTGCCCAGGTTCGTGACCACCAGCCCGCTGGTGTCGCTCCCGGTGTCGTCGCCGTTCTTCATTTCGCTTTGGCCGGTGTGAAAACGGTTTTGACATTGCCCTGCATTTTGCCGGTGCCGGCCTCGAGGTCCAGAACCAGCATGTCGCCCGAGATCGTGTTCGGGCCCTGCAAAAGCAGGACGCCGCCGGTCATGGTGATTTCGGCATCACCGACCAGGTAGACAGCGTTTTCAGCCTCGGCAATTTCCGTGCCATTGGTGAAGGTCACGCCGCCGGAGGCCTCGACCCGCGAAATGCCGTCGCCGTCGGTCTGATAGTTTATGTGGATCGCGTCAGCGCCAAGCTGAATCGCGCCTTGCGTCACCTTTGCGTTTCCTTCGAAAACGGCGGAGGAGGAGTTCTGGTCGACCGAAAGCGTGTCGGCCGTGACCTCGACCGGTAGGCTGCCGTCATAGGCCGCGCCATTCAGTCCGATCGATGTGGCTTGGGCGAAAGCGGTCTGTGCCCCGCAGAGCAGGGCAAGCACCAGAAAGGTTTTCCATATTTTGATCACGGTTCGGCACCTTATTCCTTTGGTTCCCGGGGAGTGTATACCACCTTCACACCTTTTTTGAATATCAGAACTGACTGGCCGCCCTCGGGATTTTTGTCAAGGTCCTGCACCAGCTGCATCGCGCCCGCCTCGATCCGTCCGATCGGACCGGTTGCCCGAATGCCGTCGGGGCTGTCGACGTTGCCGGTACGGAAGTCCACCTCGATCGAAGGTGTCTCTATGCGATAGCCGTTCGAGGTCTCCAGATACACTTCGCCGGCCATTTGCGCCGTTCCGGTCTTAATGTCGAGGCTTCCGGTCTTGGCTGACGTGGCCAGATCAACGCCCGAGGCAAAACTGATCGAGGTGTTCGGATCCTGCAGGTCGATGCGCCCGGGTTTCGGCGCGTCCGGGGTCGCGATCGTGGCAGAGACGGTAAAGGCGTCACCGGCGGCGGTTACGCCTGAAAAGCGCGGGTTGGTGATCCGCGCTTCAGAGGCCATCTTGCGGACCTCGCTGTCGGCAAAGATCAGCCCCTCGCGAACGGCGTTGGTTTTCGAATAGACGAACAGGCTGGCAAGAAGCGCAAGCGCCACCAGAGGCAGGGCGATTTTGGCAATCGCCACCCGTCTGGAATACCGGTCACGCTTTCTTTGCATCCAACCTTCGCTTTTCGAAAATGTCTTGATCAAACAGCCCTGAACTTAAGGTGCGACCGCCGGAATTGAAAGCCCTGCGGCCTGACGCCGGCTAGTGAACGAAAATATCGACCTCGGGCCAGCCGGCCAGATCCAGCGCACACCGGGTCGGCAAAAAGTCAAAGCAGGCCTGCGCCATTTCCGTCCGCCCCTCGCGCTCCAGCATTTCGTCCAGCGCGGCCTTCAGTTTGTGCAGGTACAGGACATCCGAGGCGGCATAATCGATCTGAGCCTTGGTCAGGTGTTCCGCGCCCCAGTCGGAACTTTGCTGCTGCTTCGAAATATCCTTGTTCAG
This sequence comes from Paracoccaceae bacterium, assembly GCA_024640245.1. Lineage (GTDB taxonomy): Bacteria > Pseudomonadota > Alphaproteobacteria > Rhodobacterales > Rhodobacteraceae > Amylibacter. Next base: position 23,879 of record JAHEFH010000020.1, read on the forward strand.
CAGTTCCTGCATCAGGTTTTTCAGCCCGTGCCGGTCGGTGTAGGTACGCACCAGCTTGGAGGCGATCTTGGTGCAATAGACCGGCTTGGTCACCACGCCGAACCGGTGTTGCAGTACGGCGATATCGAAGCGACCGAAATGGAACAGCTTGATCCGGTCGGGATCGGTCAGCAGCTTTACGAGATTCGGCGCCTCGGTCTGGTCTTTCGCGATCTGGACAATGTGCGCATGCCCGTCTCCAGCCGAAAGCTGCACGACGCACAGCCGGTCGCGGTGCGGGATAAGACCCATGGTTTCGGTATCGATGGCCACAATCGAGCCAAGGTCCAGATCGTCGGGCAAATCGCCCTTATATACAGTGTTTGTCATTCTGCCTGTTTACAACCAAGTCCGGTCGCATGGAACAAAGAAATGCGTCCGCTCTGTCGTAAGGTGGTGGGCTCCCCGCGCTGCCGTTCGGCAATCAAGCGAAGGGCCGAAAACTGTCAAAATGTGTCGGATACCTCGACACAGACCTCCAGCATTACCTGCCTCCGCTCTTCGCGGATCACGCGGATCGCGCGATCCAGCGCGGCAGGCAGGTCGCGGCCGTGCTCGACCCGCTCCACATGGGCCCGGCTGGCGCCTGCGATCATGCGGTAATCCGGCGCCGGTTCCAGCGAGGTCAGCGGCATGGTGTTGGCCCGTGCCGCGGCCCCGTCGGGATAGGCGTTGACCACCGAGCGGCGCACCGCGTTCCACATGCCGTTATTCTTGATGATCGTAAGGAGCGGCAGTTCCAGCGCCTCGGCGATCTGGTGGCAGGCGACCGGATTGGCAAAAATGTAGGAGCCGTCGCCGATACAGGCCACGGTCAAGCGGTCGCGGTCAGCGAGCTGCGCGCCCAGCGCGGCGGGCAGCGCCCAGCCGAGCCCACCGGAATGCGGGTTGCTGAACACGCGGTTCGGTCCGGCCAGATCCATCATACCCGGCAGCACGCCCAGTTCGCTGAACACCACGGCGTCGTCATCAATTGCCGCGGACAGGCAGTGGCTGAGCCATTGGGCGCTCATCGGCGCGGTCTCGCCCTGTGCCGCCTGCGTGGCGTCGGCGGCCCTGCGCGCCTTGCTGCGTGTGGAGATGGCTGCGGCGCGCTTGGTCGCGCCTGCGTCCGGCGTCATTGCGGCGGACAGCGCCTTGATCAACGCGGAGGGATCGGTCTGGATCGCAAGATCGGTGTGATAGCCGCGCACCGGCATGCGCAGAAAGTGCGGGTCGGGACCGGCGTGGATGATCCTGGTCCCCGCGCCGGGGCGCTGCGTCGCCTCTATCCACGGAATATCGCAATCCAGCGCCAGCACGAGATCGGCGCCGTCGAGCGCCGCCTTCGGGTCATGGCCTACGAACATCGGATGAGCCGATGGCATGACGTTGCGCACCGAAAACGGCTCCGCCACCGCAATGCCATGCGCTCGGGAAAACTCCTGAAGCGCGGCGGACAGCGTCCCGTCGGGATCGCCGCGCTGGACGAGAATGACCGGCGCCTTCGCCCCCGCCAGCCAGTCTGCCGCAGCCTGCACCGCCGCGGGGTCCGGGCTGGCAGGTGTCGCGGCCGGTCTGGCGGCGGGGGATGGAATGCGCGACGGCGGAAAACTCTCGGTCAGCGGTTCGCGCGGCAGGCTCAGATAGGCCGGCCCGCGCGGCTCCGACATGCAAGCCGCCAGCGCACGCGAGACCAACGGTTCCGCCTGCTCCGGATAGCGCATTTCGTAATGGTATTTGACAGAGTCCGAAACCAGCGAGGACTGGTCGAACATTTCCTGCCCGTACTGGATCGGTGTCATGCGCGCGCCCTTGCGGCCTATCTCTGTGATCGGCGTGCGGCCCGACATGACCAGAACGGGAATGTTGTCACTGGCTGCGTTGATGACCCCCATCGCGGCATTCGCCAGACCCACATTGACGTGCAGCATCACCGCCTGCGGTTGACCGGTCACCAGGTAGTATCCGTGCGCCATCGCCACACTGGCGGTCTCGTGGGGGATGGTTACAGCCACAGGCTTCTCATTATCTGAGAGTTTTGACAGGGATTCGATAATTGGCGGGAAATCCGTTCCGGCATTTGCGAACAGATATTTTATGCCGTGAAACCGCAAGGCCCGCAAAAAGGCTTCGGCACCTGTTATTTTCATATTGCTTTCAGGTTCTTGTGAGATCATTCCGGCCAGTCCGATATATCTTGGCATGTTATTTCAGTTTGACTTCATTTAAGGCTTGAGAATTGTTGGGATGCAAGTAAATTTCAATAATCTCATAATAAGATATTTTGACCAGCCACAGGTTGGTCCGAAAATCGCCAACGGGAGGAAATCATAAATGAGAAAACTATCCATGGCATTTGCGCTCGGCCTCGGGCTTGCGGCAAGTGCAGCCAGCGCCCAGACGGTGGGTATCGCGACCTCGAACCCCGGATCGCTGTTCCATAATATCGGCACCGCGGTGGCCAATGCCGCCAACAATGCCGGACTGAACACGACGATCCAGCCTGCCACCAGCCCCAACCAGTTTATTCCCTTTGTGAATTCGGGCGGTATCGAGTTTGGTGTCGCGAACCTGCAAGAGGTAAGCTACGCCGTCACCGGTGAGGCCTGGTGGAACGGGAACAAGAATCCCAATCTTCGCATCGCCGGTATGCTGATGCCGTTGAAAGAGGCGATCTTTGTCCGAGCCGACAGCGATATCAAGACGCTCACCGACCTCAAGGGTAAACCCATGACGGACGGATACACGGCGCAGAACACGATCCTGCCGCAGCTTTCCGCGTTTTACGCCACGGCCGGAATGACGCGCGACGATGTCGAGAAAGTCAGCGTGGCTTCGGTCGTTTCGGGCGCAGATGCGTTTATTGCGGGTGACACCGTCGGCTTCATCTTTGCCCATGGCGCGGGCAAGGTGCGCGAGGCGGATGCGGCCGTAGGTGGCCTTCGGGCGCTGACCGTGGCCGACAGCAGCGATGCGGCGCTTGCCGCTGCGCGTGAGTTTTGGCCGACTGCTGATTTCGTAACGATGAAAGCAGGGTCAAGCCCGGGCGTGCTCGAGGATGGCGTCTATATCGCTTTCCCGCAGGTTGTCTTTACCCACGCGGGTGTGTCCGATGATGTCGTCTATGCGATGGCCAAGGCAATGTACGAAGGCAAGGAGTCCATGGTTGCGACCTTCAAGCCGTTCGGGGCGTTCGATCCGAAGGCAATGCACGGAAACCCGGGTGCGGTCGAGTTCCACCCCGGCGCTCTGAAGTTCTTCGAAGAAGTCGGACTCAAATAAGGAGGCCTTTATGGCCGGTACAGAAACCGGAGGGGCCGTGCGCGGCCTCTCTCCCCGTGTCTGGAGACCCATAGCCGACGGGTTGGCTGTCATCCTGATCCTTATGGCGATCGGATGGGCGCTGAACGCGCCCCGGTTTTTCGGCTGGGGACTTTACCCGCAGCAGTTCTTTGCATTGGTCCTCGGCTTTGTCCTGCCCATGGCTTTTCTGAGCATGCCGCGAAGCCGCGGACGGGATCGGGTGGAAGTGCCGTGGTATGATGCGGCGCTGGCCGGTCTGAGCTTTGCCGCCATGGTCTATATCGCGATCAACTATCCCGATTTGGTTCTGGTGATCTTCAGCAGGCCGTTGGCGGTCTGGCTGCCCGGCCTGATCGTGATCTTGCTGTTGCTGGAGGCGCTGCGCCGCGCCAGCGGATGGGCGCTGGTCATCATCATCGGGACTTTCCTCCTGTATGCCATGATCGGCGATCTGGTGCCGGGCCGGTTACAGGGCCGTCCCCAGAACTGGCAGTTGCTGGCCGGTTACATGGCGGTCGATTCCAACGGGATTCTCGGCCTGCCGATTTCGGTGGCGGCGACCGTCGTCATAACCTTCATCCTATTCGGCAGCCTGCTTGGCGCCACCGGCGGAACGCGGTTCTTCACCGATGCGGCGATGCTGGGCATGGGGCGCTTCCGCGGCGGTTCGATGAAAATCGCGGTCGTTGCTTCCGGCCTGTTCGGTGCGATCTCCGGCTCTGCCGTCGCAAATGTCGCCGGTACCGGAGTGATTACCATCCCGATGATCAAGCGCGACGGCTATCCGGCGCACAAGGCCGGCGCGATCGAGGCCGTCGCCTCCACGGGCGGCCAGTTGATGCCGCCTGTGATGGGCGCTTCGGCTTTCCTGATGGCCGAGTTTCTGGCGGTGCCCTATTCCACAATCGTTATCGCCGCCCTTGTTCCGGCGGTGCTCTACTATGTCGCACTGTTCATTCAGGCCGATCTGGAGGCCGCGCGAATGAACATTGCGCCGGTGCCGGAATCCGAACTGCCGCAGCGGCGGACGGTTCTGCTCGGCCTGCATTTCGTGACGGCTTTCGCGGTGCTGATCTATGCCCTGTTCGTGCTGCGCTGGCAGCCGGAGAAGGCCGCGCTTCTGGGTGCGGTGTCGCTGATACTCACCGCCCTTTTATTTGGCTACGAGGGCGTCCGGCCCGGCATCCGGGCACTTTTCGGCACGCTTGCCACCACCGGTCACGCGGTTGTCGAGATCATCCTGATCTCGGCAGCCTCCGGCCTTGTCATCGGGGTTCTAAATGTCACCGGCCTGTCGTTCAACCTGACCTATGCGCTGGTCCAGGTCGGACAGGGCAATGCGGTGATCCTGCTGGGACTGTCGGCGATTGTCTGCATCATCCTCGGAATGGGTCTGCCGACCCTTGGCGTCTATGTCCTGCTTGCGGCGCTTGTTGCGCCCGCACTGATACAGGTGGGGATCGAGCCGATCGCGGCGCACCTCTACGTGCTGTATTTCGGCATGATGTCCATGATCACGCCGCCGATCGCGCTGGCGGCCTTTGCCGCCGCCTCGATCGCGCGGGCGCCTTCCATGGCCACCGGATGGGCGGCAATGAAGTTCGGCTGGTCGGCCTATGTCATTCCGGTGCTGTTCGTGTTTTCACCGACGCTGATCCTGATCGGCGCGCCGCAGGATATCGCGCTGGCGATCGTAACGGCGGTCATCGGCATCTGGCTGATTTCCGCCGCGCTGGCGGGCTATTTCTCGAGCATGCTGGGAACCGGAATGCGGATTGTATTTGCCGCTTTCGGCATGCTGGCGCTGGTGCCGGCGGGTGCGTTTGAGGGCGCGGTCTGGAGCGATATCGTCGGTGTGGCGG
>JAHEFH010000129.1 GCA_024640245.1 Paracoccaceae bacterium
GCCGCCGATCCGGCCGTTGTCGTGAGCGAGGCACTGGCGGAATTCCAGGAAGGCTTGCAACAGTTGACGCGTTTGACGGACGGACAGGTCTTTGTCTGTCAGGCGCCGGGCGATGCACTGGTCGCGGCAGAGCAGGAACACATCCATTGCGCGCGGTTTCGGGGCAGGCACCCCGCAGGTCTGCCGGGGACGCATATTGATCGTTTGGGGCTGGCAGGCCGACCGGTCTGGCAAATCGGGTATCAGGCGGTGATTTCGATAGGCCGGCTGTTCCTGAGCGGGCAAATTTCGCCCGAGCGGGTTATCTCGGTCGCCGGCCCCGCCGCGAAAAACCCCTGCCTTATCCGAACCGTTCAGGGCGCGAATTTGCAGGAACTGACTGCGGATGCGCTCGACGGTGGTGCCGTCCGCATTATCTCGGGGTCCGTGCTCTCCGGAAGGGCTTCTTCATTTCTGGGATTTTACCATGATCAGGTATGCCTGTTGCCGGGCGCGCCCCGCAAGCGGGGCTTTCTGCGCGGGGCATGGTGGCCTGCCGGTGCTGTTGCGCCAATCCTGCCCTCCGAATCCTTCGAGCGGACGCTGGGCCAGAACATCCTGCCGGTTCCCCTGATGCGCGCACTTTCGGTAGGCGACGACGAGGCCGCGGAGAACCTGGGAGCGATGGATCTGTTGGAGGACGACGTGGCGCTTTTGTCCTATCTCTGCTCGAGCGGTAGCGACTATGGTGCGCTGTTGCGGCAGACACTCGACAGGCTGGAGGGGGCGAAATGAGGGGTTTTCTGTCGCCAATACTGTCGCCTGTGCCGGCGCGGTCGCCGTTCGTCCGGTTGGGATGGACGGCGGACAGGATCGTCCTGATGCAGTTGATATGCCTTTTGCCGCCCGCTGCGGCGGCATTTTATGGCTACGGTTATGGAATTCTGCCGGTTCTCGCAGTTTCCGCGATTGCTGCGGTTCTGTGGCAAATGGTTTTCACAATTGTCCGGCGACGGCGAATGGGCCTCGACGGTCTGGTTTCTTCGCTGGTCTTTGTCCTGATCGTCGGGCCGTCGGTACCGTTGTGGCAGGCGGCTCTGGCGATTTCCTTCGGTGTGATCGTGGCGGAACAGGTGTTTGGCGGGCGCGGCTTCAATTTCCTGAATCCGGTCGTAGTGTCACTGGCTTTCCTTGTCTTTTCATTCCCGTCGCTGACCTTCGGCGACGCCGCGCCATGGTTGTCATTGTCGACTGTTCCGGCGGCGGCAATCCTGCTGTTGACGCGCATGATTTCCTGGCGGCAGTTTCTTGGTGCCGTTTCATCCCTGCTTTTCGCTTCGCTTGTTGCAGGCGACGGGCCCGCGATCGAGGCGCTTTTCCAGGGCCATGGCCTGTTTATACTGGTGTTTCTGGCATGCGATCCGGTCACTTCCGCGTCGACCAATGCAGGGCGCTGGGCAAACGGACTTCTGGTCGGGGGATTGATCTGGCTGTTCGCCCCGGCCGGCGGATTGGCGGAGGGGCCGGTTCCGTTCGTGCAGGCCATTCTGCTGGGCAGTATATTCGCGCCTTTGATCGACACAGTTGTCGTGATGCTGAACGTCCGCCGCAGGAGGTCCCGCCGTGGCTGATATGAACCCGCTGAACCTGTGGCGCAAATTTCTGGCCCTGCCAAATGACAACCTGACCAAGACGCTGGCCTTTGCCTTTCTTTTGGCCCTGACCGCCTCGATCGTCGTGTCGGTCGGCGCGGTCACGTTGCGGCCCTACCAAAAGGCCAATCTGGAGCGGGAGCGTCAGGCCCGCATGGCTGAAATCATCGCGGCACTGCCGCAAATGTCGGGACTGCTAAACGAGGTTAGCGTCGATGCATTGGAAGTCCGGCTCGTGAACCTTGAGACCGGTGAATTCGAAGCAGGCATTGATGCTGCCACCTATGACCAGCGACAGGCGGCCAAAGACCCGGAACGCAGCACGGAACTGTCGCCGGAAATCGATATCGCCGGATTGAAGCGTCGCGCCGACTTTGCGCCGGTATTCCTGTTGCGGCGGGGCGATGACTTGCAGCTCGTAATTCTGCCGGTTCGCGGCACCGGCTATCAGTCGATGCTTTATGCCTATCTGGCATTGCAGGCGGACGGGAACACCATTGCGGGGCTGACCTTTTACGAACAGGGCGACACACCCGGTTTCGGCGCGCGGATCGAAGAACCTGCCTGGCAGGCGCTTTGGCCCGGAAAGATGATCGCGGATTCGGACGGAACTATCCGTATCTCTGTGGTGCGGGGCGGAGCGGCCGGCCCGTACGAGGTTGACGGTATTTCCGGTGCGACGCACACCAGCAACGGGGTGTCCAACATGCTACGCTTTTGGCTGGGCAATGCCGGTTTCGGGCCCTTTCTGGCGCGGCTTCGCGCGGGGGAGGTCTGAAAATGGCAAAGGCGCTCGGCCACGTCACGGGACCGCTGATTAAAGGAAACCCTGTAACGTTGCATATTCTCGGAATATGTTCCGCACTGGCGGTCACGACCTCGGTTGCCACGGCCCTGACCATGTCGGCGGCCCTGACGGTCGTCCTGATCCTGTCCAGCGCCGCAATCAGCAGCATTCGTCGTCATATTCCGGCGTCCATCCGGCTGATCGTGCAGATTACGATCATCGCGTCGCTGGTGATCGTGATGGATATGTTCTTGCAGGCGTTCGCCTTCGAGATGAGCAAACGCCTTTCGATCTTCGTGGGCCTGATCGTCACCAACTGTCTTGTGCTGGGACGGGCAGAGGGCTTCGCGCGACAAAACCCGGTCTGGCCCAGCACCCTTGACGCGCTGGGCAACGGGCTGGGGTACAGCCTGATCCTGCTGGTCGTGGGAACAATCCGCGAAATTCTCGGGGCTGGTTCGTTTCTTGGCCATGAGATCCTGCCTCTGGTGGAAAACGGCGGCTGGTTCCAGCCGCTGCGACTGATGCTGCTGGCCCCGAGTGCGTTCTTTATCCTCGGATTTATCGTCTGGATTATTCGCTGCCTGCGACCGGAGCAGGTCGAAGAACCGGAGTTCCGGGTGGTCGGACTCGAGGAGGAGAGGCGGCCATGATGGAGTTGTTCCTGTCCTCGGTTTTCGAACAGAACCTTGCCCTGTCCTTCTTTCTGGGGCTCTGCACATTCCTTGCCGTATCGCGCAAGGTCGAGACCGCATTCGGTCTCGGCATCGCCCTGATCTGTGTGCAGGCGCTGTCTGTTCCGGTCAACCACCTGATATTCCAGACCCTGCTGGCAGAGGGCGCATGGGTCTGGGCCGGCTTGCCCGAAGTGGACCTGAGTTTCCTGAAGTTGCTGAGTTTCATCGGGGTCATTGCCGCGATGGTTCAAATACTGGAGTTGGTCCTTGAACGGTACGCGCCGCCGTTGCACCGCGCGCTTGGCATCTTCCTGCCGCTTGTCACGGTAAACTGCGCCATCCTCGGCGGCAGTCTGTTCATGGTAGAGCGTAGCTATACGTTTCAGGAAAGCGTGGTCTACGGGCTTGGCAGCGGTATCGGCTGGGCTTTGGCGATTATCGCGCTGGCCGCCATCCGCGAAAGGCTGAAATACAGTGATATCCCCGAGGGCCTGCGCGGTCTGGGCGCCGCGTTCTTCATAACCGGATTGATGTCGCTCGGCTTTGTCGCATTCGCTTCCGGAGGCGCGCCATGACCGATATCCTGCTGGGCATCGCCCTGTTCACGCTGATAGTCATGGTGCTGTCGCTGGCGGTTCTTGCGGCGCGGGCCATCCTTGCTCCGCCGGCTATGGCGACAGTCACCGTTAATGGGGACAGAAAGCTGGTCGCGCGCACGCGGCAAAAGCTGCTGGACGTCCTGCACGATAACGGAATTCTGGTGCCGTCCGCCTGTGCCGGCGCCGGCACCTGCGGTCTATGCAAGGTGGCGGTAACCGGCGGCGGCGGCGAGGTCCTGCCCACCGAGCGGTCCAAGCTCGACAGGCAGGAAGTCCGCTCCGGTCTGCGACTGGCCTGTCAGGTACAACTGCGCGACGACATGGCCGTGCAAATTCCCGATGACCTGCTCGGCACCAATATCTGGGACTGCAAGGTAGTGTCGACTAGATCGCTGGCACCGTTCATCCGCGAGATCGTGCTCGATCTTCCCGAGGGCGAAGGCTTGCAGTTCCGTGCCGGGAGTTTCTTCCAAATCACGGCGCCGCCTCATGAGTTGCGCTACGCGGATTTCGACATAGCACCGGAATTCGAGCCAGTCTGGCAGCAGATGTCGCTGCGCTCCGTTACATCCGTCAGCAAGGCCGAGGTGACACGGGCCTATTCCATCGCCAACCGTCCCGAAGACAAGGACAGGATCGTTCTGAACATCCGTTTGGCCCTGCCGCCGCCCTCGGTCGAAGGTGCGCCGCCCGGTATCGTCTCTTCGTACCTGTTCGACGTGAAGCCGGGACAGACGGTCCGCGCAACCGGCCCCTATGGCAATTTCGGCGCGATCGATACCGGCAAAGAGATGGTTTTCATCGGAGGCGGGGTCGGGATGGCCCCTCTGCGCGCGATCATCTTCGATCAGCTGGAACGGCTCGGTGCGGATCGCAAGATGTCTTTCTGGTATGGCGCGCGCAGCAAGACCGAACTGTATTACGAGGACGAGTTCGACGTGTTGCAGAAGAAACATGCCAATTTCAACTGGACGGTGGCGCTGTCCGACCCGAAGACGGAAGACAATTGGGCCGGACCGACAGGCTTTATTCACAACGTCGCCTATCAGAAATATCTGAAAAACCACTCGGCCCCCGAGGATTGCGATTATTACCTCTGCGGCCCGCCGCTGATGGTCCGCGCCGTCCTGTCGATGTTGGAGGATATCGGGGTGGAACGCAGCAGCATATTCAGTGACGATTTCGGAGGCTAGGAGGACGCGATGCACAGAAGAACCCTGATCCTGTCCGCTGCCGGCGCACTTGCCGCAAGCGCTGTCCCGTCTTTCGCGACGGGCGTCCGGACCATTGCCGGAGACGCATTCGGCAGCTGGTGGCGAGCCGTTTTACCGGTCTCGGCGAATGCGGATGAAGCCCGTTTGGCGATCGAGGCGGTCATCCGGTCAGTCGATGCAAGCATGTCGCCCTACAAGCCCGCGTCCGAAGTCGGCAGGCTTAATGCCGAGGCCGGAAAGTCGTGGCGTCCGGTTTCGGCCGGAACCGCCGAGGTCATAGCGGAAAGTCTACGGATTGCGGCGCTAACAAACGGTGCTTTCGATCCCACGGTCGGACCCTTGGTGCACCGTTTCGGCTTCGGGCCAATCAAGGGTGCATTCGAGGGAGGTTACAGCGAGGTTGCGCTCGAAAACCGGGGTATTCGCAAAGGCAGAACTGACCTGACGCTCGATCTTTGCGGCGTTGCAAAGGGTTACGCGCTGGACGGGATGGCAAGCTCCTTGGAAAGTCTCGGCTTAAGATCCTTTGTCCTGGAGGCGGGCGGCGAGGTTCTGGCGCGGGGAGCACACCCGGAAGGGCGAGATTGGCAAGTGGCGATCGAGACAGCTCTTCCCGGGCCGGCCGCCCTGCAACGGATTGTCAGGCTGGAAGGATCGGCGCTGGCCACATCCGGTGATAGTGTAAATGGCGGGCAGACGGGGAACACGCGCTTCAACCATATCATCGATCCGCGCTCGCAAAGGCCGGTGGACAACCGCGTCGCCTCGGTCTCGGTCATCGAAAGTAATGCGATGCGGGCCGACGCCCTTGCAACCGGCCTGTTTGTAATGGGTCCGGATCGGGGGCTTGCGCTGGCGGAAGAACTTGGCCTCGCGGTTCTGTACCAAATGCATGATGGCGCGGGCGTGTCAGAACTGCGGTCGCCGGTGTTCGACCGGTTCGTAATTGCTTAGGAGGACATGATGATCATTTTCGGCCTGGTTTTTGGCATCATACTGGTCTCGATAGCCGGTCTGGCGGCGGGTGTCATCCTTGGTCGTGCGCCGTTGAGCGGAACCTGCGGTAGCGCGAACTGCAGCAAGATTATCAAATGCGCCGGTTGCCACAGGCGCAAAACTGCGGAGGATAACTGATGAAAAACCTGCCGCTGGTCCGGGATTTCATGGCGACGGAACTGATCACCCTGAAACCGGAAACAGAGATCAACCGTGCGATGACAATTCTGCTGGATTCCAAGATATCAGGCGCGCCTGTCGTTGATGCGAATGGTGACCTGTTGGGGGTTTTGTCCAAAAAGGATTGCCTGAAAGCGGCTCTCAACGCCTCGTTCTTTCAGGAATGGGGCGGCGCGGTTTCGGACTACATGAGCAAGAATGTCGAGGTCCTCGATCCCGATATCGATCTTTTGAAGGCGGCCGAGACTTTTCTTGCCGGCCAGTATCGCAGATTCCCTGTTGTGAAGGATGGCAGGTTGGTCGGGCAGGTAAGCCGCTGCGATATCCTGCGCGGGCTTCGCGAGCACTGGAGCTGAACAGTCGTCAGGCTTGATCTGCCGCTTTCGGAACTTGCCGGAATTCCTTCATCATCGCTTTGACATCGTCGTCGGACACCTGACGGAAATCGGAGTAATGCGCGCCTACGGCGAAAAACGACTCTGGCTGTGACAGGCAGATGACTTCGTCGACTTTCGCCGAAAGGTCCCTGACCGTTGTCGGCGGCGCGACAGGGATGGCGACAACGATCTTTGCCGCATTACGCGATTTCAGTGCCTCGATCGCCGCCTTGATCGAAGCGCCCGTGGCGATTCCGTCATCGACGAGTATCGCAGTCCGGCCTTCGGCGCTGATGGGCTCTCCCGCCCCGTAAGTCGCTTTCCTCCGTTCGATTTCGGCCAGCTTTTCATCCGCCATCTTGTCGATATCGGCTCGAGTAATTCCACCGAACCCGAGGACACCTTCGTTGATCACCAGATGTGGCTTTTCGCCATCGACAATGGCGGCAATCGCGAACTCGGGGTTTCCGGGCATGCCGATTTTCTTGACCATCACAAGGTCCAGCGGCGCCTTGAGCGCTCTGGCAATTGGAACCGCGACCGGCAGACCGCCGCGCGGCAGCGCCAGCACGAGCGGGTTCTCGTAGGCTTCCCCAACCAGAATTTTGGCGAGTTCGTCGCCCGCTTCTGCGCGGTCTATAAATGTTCTGGAAGCCATTTTACCCCATTCACGGCGACATTCCGGATGTCCGCACTTTCGTTACTACAAGGGCTTGTCGACGAATTTCTGTCCGCTGATAAGCCGCACCATGCTGGCGTGTGGGCCTTGGTCGGCGTCTTTTTGGTCGACCGATAATTCCACCGTATCCCCGACGCTCAGATCGGCGAATTCGCCATTCAGGACGGCGTTGCGATGAAAGTAAATAAGTCGGTTGTCGGTCGTGGCGATATGGCCAAAGCCTTCGTCGGTATTCAGCATCTCGATTTTTCCTTGAAGCGGTGACACCAGAACTTCAGGGCGGCCCACGACTTCTTCCTTCATCTTGCGCAGCTTGCGTTCCGCCGCGTTGAAAGCATCCCGGATCGAGACATAGACGTCTTCGTGTTCGAAATTGTTTCCGGGCTCACGACCGATGTGGACATCGCCGGTCGGTGTTACAACGTCAATTTCTATGACGTAATGTGTACCTTTCCGGTGCCGTTTGTGCGGAGCGCGGACGCGCACGTTGCAACTGGTGATCCGGTTGTGAACCCGTTCCAAATGATCAATTTTCTTGGTGATAGCGGCTTCGATGAAGTCCGAATGGTCGATTTCCTTGAATGTAATCTGCGGAGGTACTTGCATTGTGCTTTCCTAAAACATGAACTGATGAATGCGGAAACAGTCGTATTTCCTAATGTTCAAAAATACGCGGAAAGCCTGCAATGTCGTTGATATAGGTCAATCTGCTATCCGTTGCGATCTGGTAACTTGAGGATGTTCAATGAGCAGAAACAGCGCGTGCCGGGTCGGAAGGTCACTCCGCGTGTGTGTTTCGGAAAATTCAAAAAGGAGATCGTAATGAGTAGTAAGGGTCTTGAGGTCATTGACCATTCGTCTCAGTTG